>NZ_WUEI01000200.1 GCF_012911025.1 Azoarcus sp. TTM-91
ATCCGGATGAGTATCTGAATGCCGACTTGAAGGCTCGCATGAACGCGGGCGAACCCGTTCGGACACCAGAGGCGATGCAAAGCAAACTGCTCGGGCATCTGCGAAGCCTGCAAAAACAGCCTGAACGGATTCGGTCGTACTTCAAACACGAAAAAATTCGCTATGCTGCCTGAGCTGTTTGGTAATTTGTTGCCGGGTTAATAAAAAGAGAAACTGCCGCAGAGAGAGCCAGCACGGAACCAAAAGAGAAATAGATGATTTGCCAAAGGCTGAGTGAGCTGTAGTAGTCACGCCCCCATTGAGCATCGGGATCGCCCGCAAGGAAGGCGTATGCAATACCTATGAGTGAGCCGACCGCCGTCCACGCGATATACGCACAGATTAGCCACACTCCCAATGGACGTTTTTCCATTACGTTTCCTCTTCAAAATTCATGCGCTGAGCTTGGCTACAGACAGCCCGACAGCAATTGGAGGCCGTCAGGCTGCCAGAAAGCTAATCTGCGGAGCGAACCAACGAAAGAAATCTAAGCCTCTCAGTGTTCCAGACGCCATCGCGGGCGGCAGACTCAAGCATTCCAAGTGTGATTGGAAGTTTCGGCTTTCTCTTTCTTAACCGAGGAAAAATCCAGAGACTCTCCGGCTCGAAGTAATTCGATGAATCGTAGTCCCCCCTATCTACGCCGAACTCCTCTGCATATCTCTCCATGAAGGCGAACGCATCGTCTCCGGTAAGGCCGAGGTCGGAGACAAGATCAGTAGTCCTCTCAAGCGACTTCGAGCCGATAAGAGATGAAACTCCCACTGTGGGAATTTCCTCAATCAGCTTTAGCAATCGGGGCCAAATGGCGTCTTCTGTATTCACCACAACCTGTCTTCCTGACGGACTCGTGCGTTGTACAGGGATATGGATTTCCGCATTATCTGCAGCACATCGTAAGCCAGAACACCCCATCCAACACCGGGAACCAGACGACCGACAAATGCACCCAGGCTTCTGGTGAAGGTGATTCTCAGCGTGGACAGCGTCGCCCCCGTAAGCGTAGGCAAGACGAACGGAAGTCTCTGTTTGATGAGACGCCGGGAAACGACCGACGCAACTGAGGTTCCCTTCGTTGCTCCAGCAAACTTCCCTCGTGTCGGAAGGAATGGCTGTCCGGAAAGAACAGCAATCGCTGCAACCACATCCTCACCGCCCAGTTGTTCTAATGTCTGATCTACGGCAATCCAAAGGAATAACTCTTCACGGCTGAGGCCAGCGAGGTCGTTATAGGAATATATATTAAGCATAATCCCCTGAGAGGATAGCTAAGATCTTGATGAGGCGCGTCTGCGAGCCCGGCTCAAGCACTATTTCAATCATCCGCGGGGGTGGACTATATGTTTTATGTATATCCAATATCAATAACCTCATCTCCATTCATCTATTTCCCCGACAGGCGCCCCCAAACCGAAAGCGTCGAAGCGGACAGCACGCTTGAACTGATTAAGCACTACCCCCCTTCCGCCAGCCTCTGACTGCATCTGCTGCTGCAACAGCAGCAGCCACGTTGCCTCTGCTGCCCGCTACGCAGCAGCTCTCCTTCTCCTGCCTTCAAAAAAACAATCACTTACCGCAGGCACAGGACTTGCCCCTGCCCTCGGCAGACGCGCGTGCCGGTCAGCCTGCCGGCCGGGCGCGGACCTGACTCGCCCTTTGCCCGAGCTGCCCGCTTCCCCCATTCCAACACCCTCATCTCTCCACAGGACAACCATGAGCCTCCAACGCCATCTGCATTCCTCGCCGCGCGGCGAGTTGCCTTATCTGCGTGCCGTCGCCAGCGGCAATCCGCCTTCCAGCCCGCTGGTGGTACTGCTGCACGGCGCGCGCGACCGTGGCCGTGATCCGGAGAAGCTGCTTGCCCATGGCCTGGGGCGGCATGTTTCCCAGGCGGCGGAGCGGCCTTATCACTTTCTTGCCTTGCAGATTCCGGAGGAAACCGCCTGGGCGGACTGGGAGGACGAATTGCTGGCGCGGCTGGATGCGGTGATCGCCGAGGCCAATGTGGACAAGCAGCGCATCGTGCTGGCGGGCTTCAGTGCCGGCTCGGCGGCGGTGTGGCACTTCGCCAGCCGCCACCCGGAGCGCTTCGCGGCGCTGGTGGTGGTGGCCGGCCGCTTGCCGGAGACGGTGGCCGATGACGGCCTCGCCGCGCTCAAGCGTACGCCGGTGTGGATTTTCCACGGCGGCCGGGACGAACGGGTGCCGGAGAGCCAGTTCCGCGCCGATCTCGCCCGCCTGCAGACGCTAGGTCTGCCGGTGCGTGTCACCTTCTACCCGGATGCGGATCACTTCATCTCGGATGCCGCTTACAGTGATCCGGCGCTGCAGCGCTGGTTGGCGAGCGTGCCGCGGCGCACGCCGGGCGCGGCGCGGTTGGCTCACGGCGGCGCCGATCCGCTGTTCGTGAATCGCTGGTCGCCGCGCGCCCTCAGCGGCGAGGCGATAGACGACGCCACCCTGTTCCGCCTGCTGGAAGCGGCGCGCTGGGCGCCTTCGGCCAGCAATTCCCAGCCCTGGCGCTTCATCTATGTGAAGAACGGTTCGCCGCAGTGGGCCGAACTCTCGGCGCTGCTCTCCGACAGCAACCGCCTGTGGGCGCCCAAGGTTTCGGCGCTGGTGCTGCTGCTCTCCCGCACTACCTTCGTCCGCCCGGGCGAGAGCGATCCCAGTCCGGCGCGCAACCACAGCTTCGATGCCGGCGCCGCCTGGGCCCACTTCGCGCTGCAGGCCAACCTGGCCGGCTGGCATACCCGCGCCATCGCCGGCTTCGACAAGGAAGCCGCGCGCTCGCTGTTCGAGGTGCCAGAGGACTACAAGCTGGAGATCCTGATCGCCGTCGGCCAGCTGGGCGACGAGGCCGAGCTGCCGCCGCAGCTGCGCGAGCGCGAAACCCTCACGCCGCGCCGCCCGCTGGCCGACCTGGTTGCCGAGGGCCGTTTCTTCTTCCCCAACGATGCCGCGCCCGGCGCGCCCATAAGCGCCAGTCGCGGCCAGAGCGCCGCCGCCGCGGGCGCGCTGGTCGGCACCACCGGCTGAGCGCAGCGCAAGGAGGCGACGGCCTTCCAAACGCCGTCGCATCAAGCAATACGACCGCGCCGCCCCCAATGCCGTACTTCCCTCGAGGCCGTGGCGCATCAAGCAAGGAAACTCCATGACCAGCCTCACCCAGCCTCCACCACCGGCCCGGCCCATCCCGCTGCGCCCGCACTTCAACTTGCAGGCCACCACCCTCCCCGTGCGGGACGGCCACAGCCAGCGGCCCGGCTCCACCACCACCGGGGCTCAAGCGCAAGGCAGCTTCATCCTCGAACTCGATGGCGTCGGCAAGACCTTCCAGGTGGATGGTCGGCCGCTGGAAGTGCTGCGCGGCATCGACCTGCGGGTGAAGCCGGCTGAGTTCGTCTGCCTGGTGGGCGCTTCCGGCTGCGGCAAATCCACCATCCTGCGGCTCATCGTCGGCCTGGATTCGCCCTCGGCCGGCCGGCTGGCGGTGGCCGGCAAGCCAGTTACCGGGCCGGGACTGGACCGCGGCATCGTGTTCCAGGAGCACCGCCTCTTCCCCTGGCTGACGGTGGAGCAGAACGTGCTGCTGGGGCTGGATGCCATCGCCCTGCCGGAGGCGGAAAAGAAGCGCGCGGTGGCGGAGCACATCCGCCTGGTGGGGCTGAGCGGCTTCGAGAAGGCCTTCCCCAGCCAGCTCTCCGGCGGCATGTCGCAGCGCGCCGCCATCGCCCGCGGGCTGGTGGCGCGGCCGCAGATCCTGCTGCTGGACGAGCCGCTGGGCGCGCTGGACGCGCTCACCCGCACCTACCTGCAGGAAGAGCTGCTGCGCATCTGGGAGCAGAACCGCATCACCACCATCATGGTGACGCACGACGTGGAAGAGGCCGTTTACCTCTCCGACCGGGTGGTGGTGCTGGACCCGCGGCCAGGCCGCATCCGCACGGTGGTCGACGTGGATCTGCCCCGCCCGCGCGCCCGCGGCAGCGCCGCCTTCGCCGCGGTGAAGGACGCTGTGCTGAGCGAACTGCGCCACTGAAGCGCCCCCGGCAGGGCTGCTGCTGGCGCAGCAGCCCTGCACCCCCGCCTGACTCCCCATCATCACCCAGGCTCGCCAAGCCTTCCGACCCGCCAGCGCAAAACCCTTTTCCAACAAGCGCTTGCAGAGCCAGCGCCGCGCAACAGCCCGATTGGCACGAAGCCTGCTGAAAGCCGGGTGGGCGCAGATGCCCACCGGTGGCATCTCCACCGCCATCGCAGAACACGCAGGAAACCCCATGAGTTACGCCCTCCGCCAACGCGACCCGCGCCGCCACCTCACCGGCATCGCCTTCGTCGTCCTGTTCCACGTCGTGCTCGCCTATGCCCTGCTCAACGGCCTCGCCCGCGAAGTCGTCAAGGTGTTCAAGGACCCGCTGGACGTGCGCCTGATCGAGGAGATCAAGCC
>NZ_WUEI01000201.1 GCF_012911025.1 Azoarcus sp. TTM-91
CCCTTTTCCCTTTCCCCCTTTCCGCCGGAGCCCCGCCGATGTCCAGCCCGAAGCCCGTTTCCAGCCCCAAGGTTCCCTATGTCTATGCCGGCCACGAGAAAGAACTGGGGGGCGGCTTCATCGTCCGCCGGCTGCTGCCGGGCCATCCGCAGCGCTATGTCGGCCCCTTCGTGTTCTTCGACCATTTCGGTCCCACCGACATCGACGCCGGCCAGAACATCGACGTGCGCCCCCATCCGCATATCGGCCTCGCCACCGTCACCTATCTGTTCGAGGGCGAGATGATGCACAGGGACAGCCTCGGCTCGGTGCAGCGCATCCGGCCCGGCGACATCAACTGGATGACCGCCGGCCGCGGCATCGTCCATTCGGAGCGCACCACCGACGAGAACCGTGGCAAAGCCTGGCGCAGCCACGGCCTGCAGCTGTGGGTGGCGCTGCCGCGCGAAGCGGAGGAATGCCCACCCGCCTTCCACCACCACGCCGCCGACAGTCTGCCCTGCTGGCAGGAAGACGCTGTGCGGCTGCGGCTGATGGCCGGCAGCAGCTGCGGCCGGCAGTCGCCGGTGGAGGTCAGTTCGCCGATGATCTACATGGATCTGCGCTGGGAACAGGACGGCCACTGGACGGTGCCGGAGGAACATGCGGAGCGCGCTCTCTACGTCATCGCCGGCCAGGTGAACGTGGACGGCAAACCGGTGACGCCCCGCCACCTCGCTCTCCTCGCGCCCGGTGAGGAAGTACGGGTGGAAGCCTCCCTGGGCACCCGGGCGGTGCTGGTGGGCGGCGCGCCGCTGGACGGCCCGCGCTACATCTGGTGGAACTTTGTCTCCAGCAGCAAGGAGCGCCTGGAGCAGGCCAAGGCCGACTGGGCCGAGGAGCGCTTCGGCAGCATTCCCGACGATGACAAGGAACGCATTCCACTGCCGCAGCGTTAGGGGGATCTGCCGTGCTTGCTCCTCCCTTGCTGGCGGGACAGCGAGCGAGGCTCAAGCCGCCCTTGACGCGCCGTCGGGCCACCGCCTCTTTTCTCCGGCGAGGGGAGAAGCCTTACGGCCGCACCGGCGGCACGGGAAACCCATCTGCGCAACACCGGCGTCAGCAGGGCAAACCCCAAATCACTTCACCCCGCTTTCCACCGATAATCGCCGCCTCCCCCGTTCCCCCGGAGCCGCCCATGCGCCCCAGCCGCCAGACCCTGTCGATCACCGCCCTTGCCGCCCTTGCCCTGCTGCTGGGCGGCTGCACCAAGCTCACCGCGGCGAACTACGAGCGGCTCAAGATCGGCATGAGCTACACCGAGGTGAAGGCGCTATTCGGTGATCCGTCCGGCTGCAGCGATCTGCTGACGGTGAAGACCTGCACCTGGGGCGACGAAAACCGCCACGTCACGGTGAACTTCGTCGCCGACCAGGTAGTGCTGTTCAATGGCGCCAACCTGAAGTAAGCCGCCCGCCCCGACGGCCGGGGCGCGGAAGGCGGCCATCCAAGCCGGCCGCGCTATGCCTGCAGCGGCAGCAGTATCTCCACCCTGAGGCCGCCGCCCTCGCGCGCCGCCGCGCTTATGCTGCCGCCATGCAGCTGCACCGCGCCGCGGGCGATCGCCAGCCCGAGGCCGAAGCCAACCACGCCGTTGCTGCCGCCGCGGTAGAAGGGCTCGAAGATGGCCTCCAGATCCGCCGCTGCCACGCCGGGGCCGCGGTCGGCCACCTGCAGGCGGAAGCAGCCGTCGGCACCCGGACCGGCCTCCACCTCCACCGTCGAACCCTCGGCGGTGTACTTCACCCCGTTGCGGATGACGTTCTCGAAGGCGCGGTAGAGCAGCGCCGCCTGCGCCCGGCACAGCGCCTCGCCAGTGGCGGACAGCGTCAGCTGGCGGCCGCTGTTGCGGGCCTCGAAGCCGGCATCCTCGGCGATCTCCGCCACCATCTCCACCAGATCCACCGTTTCCGGCGGCAGCTGTTCGCCCATGCCGGCATCCAGCCGCGACAGCGTCAGCAGCTCACCGACCAGCTCGTCCACCCGACCAGCCTCGCGCTCTATGCGCTCCAGCGAGGCGCCGACGCTGTCCGGCCGCTGGCGCGCCAGGCCGATGGCCACCTGCAGCCGGGCCAGCGGCGAGCGCAGCTCATGGGAAACGTCGTGCAGCAGGCGGCGCTGGGCTGCCATCAGGCTCTGCAGGCGGGCGGCCATGCGGTCGAAATCGCGGCCGAGGTCGGCGATTTCGTCGCGGCGGCTGCCCATCAGCGGCTGCACCCGGGTTTCCAGGCGGCCGGCGGCGGTGGCCTCGAAAGCCCAGCGCAGGTTGCGTATCGGCTTCGCCAGATACCAGGCGAGACAGGCGCTGAAGGCCAGGCTGGCGATCAGGCCGGCGGCAATCGGCAAGGCCCGGCTGGGGGCATGCAGCGGCGGCGGCGGAGGGGGTGGCGGCTCCGGCGCGGCTGCCATGAACAACAGGTAACGGCCGCCACCGGCCAGGCTCACCTCGCGCACCGCTTCATGCGTGGCAGACGTCGCCACCGCGCGGCGGGCGCGTGCCAGCACCGGGCCCGGCACCGGCCGCGCCAGCAGCTCCCGGCCGGCATCATCCACCGCCAGCAGGCCCTCCGGCCCTTCCAGCCGCCATTCCCGCAGCACATCCGCCAGCACCGCCGGCCCGGCGCTGCGCAGCAGGCCGGCAGCGGCCTCGACCGCGAAGCGGGCGCGGGGGTCCACCAGCGGCGCGCGCGCGCTCTCGCCGCGCTGGTGCAGGGATACGCCTATTCCCACCGCCACCGCGGCGCTCACCAGTGCCAGCCAGTAGGCGAAGAAAAATTTCCAGAACAGGCGGCCCACCGCTCACTCCCTCAGGTACTGGTAGCCGATGCCGCGCACCGTCTCTATCGGCGAGCGCCCGTCGGCGTAGCGGCCCAGCTTGTGGCGCAGGCTGGAGAGGTGCACATCGATGCTGCGGTCGTAGCGCGCCAGCGGCCGGCCCAGGCCCTGTTCGGAGAGGTCGCCCTTGCTCACCACCCGCCCGGCGTGGCGCACCAGCACCTCCAGCAGGTTGAACTCGGTGCTGGTGAGGGCCAGCGGCGTGCCGTCCCACTCCACCGAGCGCTTCTGCGGCCACAGCACCAGCGGCGCCACTTCCAGCGGCGAGTTGAGCTCTTCGCCGCCCGGCTCGCGCTGGGTACGGCGCAGGATGGCGCGCACCCGCGCCACCAGTTCGCGCGGCGAACAGGGTTTGGGCACGTAGTCGTCAGCGCCCAGTTCCAGGCCGACGACGCGGTCGATGTCGTCGCCCTTGGCAGTCAACATCAGCACCGGCAGGCTGCTGCGGGCGCGGATGCGGCGCAGCACCTCCACCCCGTTCAGCCGCGGCATCATCACATCCACCACGATGAGGTCGTAGCTGCCGGACAGGGCCTGGCCGACGCCGGCCTCGCCGTCATGCACCGCGTGCACATCGAAGCCCTCGCCGCCCATGTACTCCATCAGCATGCGGCTGAGTTCGACATCGTCGTCGACCAGCAGGACTCGGGGATCTGAGGGCATAGGCGGGGCTGTCACGGGCTTGTTCCGGAGCCGGATGATAGTCCGCGGCACCTCGAGTACAAGCGCGGACACCGACTCTTTACCCAGCTTTACCCGCCTCTACCGCGGTTAACACCCCCGCCGCGCATAGTTCGCTCCGTTCCGGCGCCGCCTGCGCCGCATCCACCGCACGGAGTCTTCCATGTCACGACCCGCCTCCCGCCCGCTTTCCGGCGCTGCCAAGGCGCTGCGCCTCGCCTTGCTCGCCAGCCTGTTCGGCGTCTCCCTCGCCAGCCAGGCCGAACCCATAGGCGCTCCGCAGCCGCAGACAGAGAGGGATTGCGCCCCACTCCCGCCACCAGCCTTCCACGGCCATCCGGGCGGCCCCGGCTCCGGCTTCGACGGCCCCGGCCCGGCCTGGGGCGAGATGGAGGCCCCGCCGCCTCCCTTCCTGCGCGGCCTGGAGCTGAGCGAGGAACAGCGCGACCGCATCTTCGAGATCCTGCATCAGCAGGCGCCGCAGGCGCGCAAGCAGGCCAAGGCGGTACGCGCAGCGCATGAGGCCCTGCGCGAGGCCGACCTGGTCGTCAATTACGACGAAGCCAGAGTGCGCAGCCTCACCGAAGCGCTGGCCAAGGCCGAGGCCACCCAGCAGCAGGGCCGGCTGGCCACCGCCCACCGCCTCTACGCGGTGTTGGACGCCGACCAGCGCCGCCTGCTCGAAAGCCGCAAGGAAGGCCGCAACGGACCGGACGGCGGCGAGCGCCACCGCCCCGGCGGCGAAGAGCGCCCCTTGCCGCGGAGACCGGCCCCGGTCACCC
>NZ_WUEI01000202.1 GCF_012911025.1 Azoarcus sp. TTM-91
GGAAAAGCGGAACCGCGGCGCGATCTGATCTGGGCAGTATTAGCCCTACCGACAGCCGCAAGCTGACTCAATCGCGGAGGCTAGGCACTCTCCCCTCCGCCACCCGCCACCTCGTCTCCCAGCGCCCGCAGATAAGCCCAGGGGTAGATCCCCCGCTCGTGCCCATCGGCAAAGACCAGGTTCAGGCCCTGCACCGCCAGCGCCCGGATCTCGCTCAGCGCCGCCGGCTCCGGCGGCGGCAATCCACGGCGGCGCGCCTGCTCGCAGGCCGCGCAACGGCAACGCTGACGCAGCAGACCGTGGGGCAGCAGGCTGCGCGCGCCATCTTCCCAATCGATCACCAGCTCGCCCGACGGACGCCGGTCGGTGACGGCGCGGGGCAGCACCGCGCGCGGGTCGGCTGCAGCAACCGCCGCAGGCCCGGGCGCGGCGCTCATAAGGCCTCCCCCACGCCGCCCTTGCCCAGGTGCCAGTCGCCGCCCAGGCCGCCCTCCCGCAGCTCCCCGCCCATGGCCGCCAGGCTTTCCTCACGGATCAGCGCGCGCAGCCGCTGCAGGATGGCGATGAACTCCGGCGAGTTGCTCATCTCCGCGGTGCGCGGGCGCGGCAGCGGAATGGGGATTTCCGCCTTCACCCGGCCGGGGCGGGCAGTCATCACATAGACCTTGTCGGACAGGAAGATGGATTCCTCGATGTCGTGGGTGATGAACAGCACCGACAGCTTCAGCTGCTGCCACATATTGGTGAGGATCTCCTGCATCACCACCCGCGTCTGCGCGTCCAGCGCGCCGAAGGGCTCGTCCATCAGCAGCACCTGCGGGCCGGTGGCGAGCGCGCGCACGATGCCCACCCGCTGCTTCATGCCGCCGGAGAGCTGCTCCGGGTAGTGGTTCTCGAAGGCGAGCAGGCCGGCGAGGCCGAGCAGGGTGCGCGCCCGCGCGCAGCGCGCAGCCGGCGCCATGCCCTGCATGCGCAGGCCGAACTCCACGTTCTCCCGCACCTTCAGCCAGGGGAACAGCGAGTATTGCTGGAACACCACGCCGCGATCGGCGCCGGGGCCGCGTATCGGCGCACCATCCACCGTGGCGCTGCCGGCGCTGGGCTTGAGAAAGCCGGCGACGATGTTGAGCAGGGTGGATTTGCCGCAGCCCGAGGGGCCGACCACCGATACGAACTCGCCCGGCTTCACATCGATGGAGATGCCGCGCACCGCGTCCAGCGCGGCGCCGTTCTGGGTGAAGCGCACGGTGACGTCGTCGATCCGGATGTGGCCGCGGCCGGGCGCGGCATCCGCCACGCTGGGGGGAAGGCTGGCTGCCAGCGTGTTCATGGCGCGCCCTCCCTGCCGCCCAGGCTCTGCCACGGCATGGCGATGCGCGACAGCAGGCGGATGGCGCCGCTGCAGGCGAGGCCGAGCACGCCGATCACCAGCATGCCGATGACGATGTGCGGATACTCGATCAGCGAATAGGCCTCCCAGGTGAAGTAGCCGACGCCGAACTGGCCTGAGATCATCTCCGCCGCGATCAGCGACACCCAGGCCACGCCCATGCCCACCGCCAGCCCGGTGAAGATGTGCGGCAGCGCCGCCGGCAGGATCACCCGGGCGAGCAGCGAGGCCTCACCGGCGCCCAGGCAGCGCGCCGCCCGCAGCAGCACCGCATCCACCGCGGCAACGCCGTGCAGGGTGTTGAGCAGGATGGGGAAGAAGGCGCCGAGGAAGGTGATGAAGACGATGCTGGACTCGGTGCTCGGCCACAGCATGATGGAGATGGGCACCCAGGCGATGGCGGGTATCGGCCGCAGCACCTCCAGCGCCGGGAACAGCAGCCGGCGCAGCATCAGGTAGCGCCCGCACAGCAGGCCGAAGACCACGCCCAGCACGGTGGCGAAGGCGAAGCCGAGCAGGATGCGCTGCAGGCTGATGCCGATGTTGGTGAGGAACTTGCCGTCGCCCGCCAGCGCCACCAGCTCGGAGAAGACCTCGCCCGGCGTCGGCACGTTGGTGAAGCGGATGTAGAAGTTCCAGCGGTAAGCGGTGGCGAGGTACCAGAAGCCGACCAGCAGGCCGATGGAGACCAGGCCCAGCAGCAGGCCGGGCAGTTGGCGGCGCAGCGCGGCCGCCAGCCGGCCGCCGGCGGGCGAGGCCGCGGCCATGCCGCCACCGGCGGCGGCACGGGCCGGCACCGCCCCGGCGGACTGCAGCCGGGTCGAAAGCAGCTCGGCAGCGGCAGTGCCCGCCGCGGCGAAGGATGCCGCAGTCGCCGCCACCGCGGCCGGCGGCGCATCCCGCGATATCGCAGTTGCCGCGCCGGCAGACGCGCTGGCGAGCGAGCCGGTAGCCGGCGCAAGCACCGACGGCGACGAGACGACGGCCGCCCCGGCGACAGCGCTGCCCGCCTCCGCCAAGGACACCGCCGTCGCAGCCATCGCGGCCGGTGGCGTCTCTCGCAATATCTCGGTTGCCGCCCCGGCGGCCAGCCCGAGCGCCGCCGACTCAGCAGGCGACGGCGCCGGCACGGCGGCGAGGGCCTCGCCCTCGCGCCTGTCCTCGGCCGGCCCTTCGCCACCACTGCACGCCTCGCCAGCCCGCGTCTCACCCGGACCGGCCCCGGCCGCGCGGCCCTCGCCGCGCAGCACCCGCAGGGAAATCGCGCCCGCCATGCTCACCTCCCCGCCAGCGCCACGGCATCGCCGTAGGCGCCGACCTTGCCGCCGTTGGCGGCGACGTAGGCCTCGGCATCCTTCTTCAGCAGGAAGGGCACGATCTCCTTGCCGCTCTTGCCGCCCAGCGCGTAGTAGGCCTTGTCGGCGAACAGCTTGATCTTGCTGCTGTGGTCGAAGACGAAGGCCACGCCTATCTTCTTGCCCTCGGCCACCGCCTTGCCGGCCGCCGCCAGGGTGCAGGCGGCGGACTTGTAGGCGGTGATGCCGCCGCCGTCCAGCCACACCTCGCCGGCTTCGCGCGGGTTGGTGATGGCGCCGCCGCACAGCGGGTCGGTGCCGCTGATCTCGTAGTTGGCGAGGCTGGCCTTCTGCTTGTCGTAGTCCAGCCCCAGCTCCTTGTAGGCGGTGCGGATGTAGCTTTCGTCCGCCCAGGCGTCGGCGTCGAAGTCCTTCACCCGGCCCATGCGCTGCAGCACGCCGTGGTCGTACTTCACCGTCTCTATCCACTTGGGCTTGATCGTCGGGTCCAGCGTATGAACACCGCTGGGGCCGAGGAACATGTAGACCACTTCCTTCTCGACGCGGGTCCATTGCTCGATCTTGGCCGCCGCTTCCACCGGGTTCTTGCGCACCCAGTCGTTGGCTTCCATCAGCGCCTTCAGGTAGGCGACGACGAACTCCGGGTACTTCTTGGCGAAGTCCTCGCGCACCACCACGCCGTGGAAGGTGGGCACCTTGGTCTCCACGCCGTCGAAGATCTTGCGGGCGAAACCGCGGTAGGGCAGCAGCTCGGCGAAGGGCACGAAGTCGGCGTGACCGTCTATGCGCATCTCCTGCAGGCTGGAAGTGCCCACTTCCGGGCTCTGGCTGGAGAGTTCGAAGTAGTCGCTCTTCCAGCCGCGGTCTTCCATCGCCTTCAGCAGCATGCCGTGGGCGGCGGAACCGAAGGGCACGGACACCTTCTTGCCCTTGAGGTCAGCCAGCTCGTAGTAGGGCGAATCCTTGTGCACCACCAGGCCGTTGCCGGCGCCATCGGCGTTGTAGGCGATCAGCGCGATGAGCCGGCTCTTGGTTTCCGGCATGGCCTGGAAGGTGGCGCCGTTCACCAGCAGCGGGTAGTCGCCCATCATGCCGATCTGCAGGGTGTTGGCGACCATGCCGTTGGTTACCGGCGGGCCGGAGGTGAAGTTCTGCCACTCGACCTTGAAGGAAATGTCCTTGTACTTGCCGGTCTTCGGCAGGTGCTTTTCGAGCAGGCCCAGTTCCTTGATGACGATGCCGCCGGTCACCGTGTTGGTGGTGGTGTTCTGGGTGCCGATGCCGACGGTGACGACTTCGGCGGCGGCACCCAGCGGCAGCGCACAGCAGGCGGCGAGCGCCAGCGTGGCCAGGGTGTAGCGGGCAATGTTGTGATTGTTGTGGTGCCGATCTCGATGCGTGCTTCTGGAACGTGCGTTCATTGGGGCGTCCTTCCAGTGGGGTTGGCGGTGCGTTCGAGTTCCTGCGTTTCTCTCTCTGTTTTTCCCGCTTTCGCGGGGTACGGCGGACGTGGCGGATGTTCCTCCGGGGCGGGCTGGGCCGGCGG
>NZ_WUEI01000203.1 GCF_012911025.1 Azoarcus sp. TTM-91
CACCGATGGAGCGCAACGAAGTCCCTCCCGGTAGTAAGCAAGCCGGCCGCTTCGTCCCGCTTTATCCCGCCGATGAACCCGTCATCCGCCCCGTTGCCCCCATCGGCCGGGAAACCGCACAGGCAAAGGGGTCTGGCGCGACGGAGAGCGTTTTGATTCAGATCATGGAGCCGGCTCGGGGCAAAAAAATACAGTGCGACCGCGCAGTTCAAAAATCACGACGGATGCAAGCAACGATGAGGGCAACACCATGAGCGGCACCTTCACAAAGGCGATGGCCCGCAACATCTTTTACGGCGGAACGGTGTTCTTCTTTCTGCTCTTCCTGGCGCTGACCTTCGACACCACCAAAGCGCTGCCGAAGACCGACAACCGCCACAACATCACGCCCGCCGTCGCGGCGGGCAAACACATCTGGGAGACACGCAACTGTATCGGCTGCCACACGCTGCTGGGCGAAGGGGCGTATTACGCGCCGGAGCTGGGCAACGTGTATGTGCGCCGCGGCCCCGAGTTCATCAAGGCATGGATCGTCTCCCAGCCGACCGGCGCGCCCGGACGGCGGCAGATGCCGAACTTCCACCTGAGCGACGAAGAGATCGACCAGCTGATCGCCTTCCTGAAATACACCTCGGAAATCGGCAACCAGAACTGGCCGCCCAACATCGAGGGTTGAGAACCATGCCCACAGTGGAAATACCAAGGGGATTGTCGTCATGAAATACCAATCGCAAGCCGTCGCGCTGCCCTACTTCGTCGCGGCGATCGGGCTGTTCGTGGGGCAGATCTTGTTCGGCCTGGTCATGGGCCTGCAGTACGTGGTGGGCGATTTCCTGTTCCCGGAAATCCCCTTCAACGTCGCCCGCATGGTGCACACCAACCTGCTCATCGTGTGGCTGCTGTTCGGCTTCATGGGCGCCGCCTACTACCTGGTGCCGGAGGAGTCCGAAACCGAGCTGTACTGCCCCAGGCTGGCGCAGGCGCTGTTCTGGGTATTCCTGGCCGCCGGTGCGCTGACCATACTCGGCTACCTGCTGGTGGATTACGCCACGCTGGCCAAGTACACCGGCAACGACGTGCTCGCCACCATGGGCCGGGAATTCCTGGAGCAACCGCTGCTGACCAAGATCGGCATCGTGGTGGTGGCGCTGGCCTTCCTGTTCAACATCACCATGACGGTGCTGAAGGGCCGCAAGACCTCCATCACCGTAGTGCTGCTGCTAGGCCTGTGGGGGCTGGCCATCTTCTTCCTGTTCTCCTTCTACAACCCGACCAACCTGGTGCTGGACAAGTTCTACTGGTGGTGGGTGGTGCACCTGTGGGTGGAAGGCGTGTGGGAGCTGATCATGGCCGCGCTGCTCGCCTTCGTGCTGATCAAGGTCACCGGGGTGGACCGCGAGGTGATCGACAAATGGTTGTACGTCATCATCGCGCTGGCGCTGGTCACCGGCATCATCGGCACCGGCCACCACTACTACTGGATAGGCGCGCCGGGCTACTGGCAATGGTGGGGTTCCATCTTCTCCGCGCTGGAGCCGATTCCCTTCTTCGCCATGACGGTGTTCGCCTTCAACATGGTGAACCGCCGCCGCCGCGAGCACCCGAACAAGGCCGCCGTGCTGTGGGCCCTGGGCACCGGTGTGATGGCCTTCCTCGGCGCCGGCGTGTGGGGCTTCCTGCACACCCTGGCCCCGGTGAACTACTACACCCACGGCTCGCAGATCACCGCGGCGCACGGCCACATGGCCTTCTACGGCGCCTATGTGATGGTGGTCATCACCATCATCAGCTACGCCATGCCCATTCTGCGTGGCCGGGCCTGCAACAGCCGCAAGGCGCAGGTGCTGGAGATGTGGAGCTTCTGGCTGATGACCATCGCCATGGTGTTCATCACCCTGTTCCTCACCGCCGCCGGCATCCTGCAAGTGTGGCTGCAGCGCATCTCGGATTCGCCCATGCCCTTCATGGCGGTGCAGGGCCAGGTGTCGCTGTTCTACTGGCTGCGCGAGATCAGCGGGGTGATCTTCCTCATCGGCCTGATCGCCTACCTGGTGAGCTTCTTCGTGAAGGACGGCGACAAGCCGGCCACCACCTGATGACCAACGGTCTCCACTAGTCCGCCTCCCCTCCTGGCGGACGTCAAACAAGGGCGGCGCGAGCCGCCCTTGTCCTTTTCCGGCACGCCTCGCACGGAGCCCGCCGGTGGCTCTTTTCCTCGTAGCGACAATCACTTGCCGGAATTAACACGGATCAATTCCAAGCCCTGCCCGCTTCCCCAGAATGCCCCCATGCATGCCGCCAAGCACACGCTTTCCCCCTCCTTGCCCGCGGAGCCCAGGCTGGCCGGCGACCTGGCGATCTGGATCTTCATCCTCGCCGAGCTGCTCGCCTTCGGCCTGTTCTTCGCCGCCTACGCTTTCGCCCGCGCGCATGATCCGGCGCTGTTCGCCGCCGAGCAGGAAGCGCTCAACCGCAATGCCGGCGCCATCAACACCGCCCTGCTGCTCACCGCCAGCTACTTCGTGGTGCGCGCGGTGCATGCCGCCGAGGCCGGCCGCGGCCGCCAGGGGGCACGCTGGCTGCTGGCGGCGCTGGGCTGCGCCGGCGGCTTCGTCGTCATCAAGTTGGCGGAATACGCCGCCGCCTTCGATGCCGGCATCAGCCTCTCCAGCAGCACCTTCCACATGTTCTACCTCTCGCTCACCTTCTTTCACTTCATGCATGTGCTGCTGGGCATGGTGATCCTGGGCGCGCTGTGGCTGAACGCCCGCCGCGGCCGCTACGGCCCGCGGGACATGAACGGCATCGAAACCGGCGCCGCCTACTGGCACATGGTGGATCTGGTGTGGCTGGTGCTGTTCCCGCTGGTCTATGTCATCCGCTGAGGAACACGCCATGTCCCACGCTTCCCATGCCATCGCCGACCGCCGCAGCACCCTGCTGTGGCTGGCGCTGCTGGCCGCCACCGCGCTCACCTGGGCAATCGGCGAGGGCCATGCCAGCGGCCCCGCCATCGCCGCCCTGCTGCTCGCGGTGGCAATGGCCAAGGGCACGGTGGTCATCCTCGACTTCATGGCGCTCGCCCGCGCCCCGCTGCTGTGGCGGATCGCCCTGCTCGGCTGGCTGGCGCTGGTGTGCGCGCTGATCGGCCTCGCCTACTGGAAAGGAATGCCCTGATGGACCTCAACACCCATAACCTCGCCGTGCCCTTCTACCAGGCCGCCGGCAACGAGATCGAAATCTTCGAGCACGCCTGGAAGAACCGCCTGCCGCTGCTCATCAAAGGCCCCACCGGCTGCGGCAAGACGCGCTTCGTCACCCACATGGCCGCCCGCCTCGGCCGGCCGCTCTACACCGTGGCCTGCCACGACGACCTCACCGCTGCCGACCTCGTCGGCCGCCACCTGATAGGCGACAGCCAGACCATCTGGTGCGACGGCCCGCTGACACGCGCGGTACGCGAAGGCGGCATCTGCTACCTGGACGAAATCGTCGAGGCACGCAAGGACACCACCGTGGTCCTGCACCCCCTGGCCGACGACCGCCGCCTGCTGCCGATAGACCGCACCGGCGAACTACTGGCCGCACCGCCGGAATTCATGCTGGTGGTGTCCTACAACCCCGGCTACCAGAACCTGCTCAAGGGCATGAAGCCCTCCACCCGCCAACGCTTCGTCAGCCTGCGCTTCGACTTCCCCGACGCCGCCCGCGAAGAAGCCGTGCTGCGCGGCGAAACCGGCTGCAACACCGACCTCGCCCGCCGCCTCGTCGGCATCGCCCGCGCCCTGCGCGCGCTCAAGGATCAAGACCTGGAAGAAGCCGCCAGCACCCGCCTGCTGGTCTACGCCGCCACCCTGGTACACGCCGGCATGCCCCCCCTGGCCGCCTGCCGCGCCGCCATCGTGGACAGCCTGACGGATGACGAGGAAGTCGCCAGCGCATTGATGGAGGTGGTGTCGGCAACGTTCGGAGAGTGAGAGGGCTGGGGCGGTCGCGCCATCGCCCACGGAGTTGGCCAATGAATGTGGCACTGACGGATGTGCTTGCCGCTTACAGCCTGCCCAGCGACTTGCAGACCAAGCCAGCCACCTGCGCCCACCACCCGACACATTCCAGCCGGCCGAGGCCCGTTTTTCTCCCCTCTCCCCTCGCGGGAGGGGCTGAGGGAGAGGGGGAGTGGGCTTGTATTGCCGCTAACGCCCCTTGCGGGGCGCCCCCTCTCCCCAAC
>NZ_WUEI01000204.1 GCF_012911025.1 Azoarcus sp. TTM-91
TTCGCCCAGGCGGGGGACATGCGCCATATCGCGCACCAGGGGGAGTTGCTGTTGCAGGCGCAGCACAACAGCCTCCGGGTGGAGGCGGACCAGAGCGTGGAGATCAGTGCCAGTCAGCAGCATGTGCAGGTCGCCGCCAGGGAGCACATCACGCTCTTGTGTGGTGGGGCTTACATCAGGATCGCTGGCGGGAATATCGAATTAGGCATGCCGGGCAGCCTCATTGTGAAGGCTGGGAAGCACCGCTTTACCGGCCCAGCCTATCGCAGCCCTGAACTGAATGCCTGGTCTCTCGACCTCTTCGAAAAAATGCCGCGCATTCCCGTTGCCCCCACCGATCTGCCGCTCTCCGAATAGCGCCCCCATCGGAACCCCTATCGATGCTCATCAGCCCCCCTTTCCTTCAAGCCACCGCGTCTCAAGAGATAGACACGATCAGCGGCGACGTCATGGCACTGGGTGAAAAGACCGGCAAGGGCGCCTTCCCCGTCAGCCATCATTTCGGCTGGCATGGTGGTGTCCATCTGACGGCCCCGGGCGCGCCAGGAAACCCGGAGCCCGTCCGCGCCATTGCCGATGGTGAAGTCGTGTTCGCCCGTGACAGTGCCCCCATCCCGCTCGACGCCTCTCCCGCTCATCCATTGCTGTATTACACCGGCTGGACCAGCAATGGCGTCATGGTTCTCAAGCACACCACCGAGATCGGTGAAGACCTCAACGTCATCTTCTATTCGATCTATCAGCATCTGCACACCCTGGAGAACAAAGCGGGCACCCAGGCAAAGCTGAAAGCCGGCGACAAGGTCTATCGCAAAGAGCCTATCGGCAAGGCCGGTGTCATATACGGCCGGGCGCACTGCATCCACTTCGAGATCGTCACGGATGAAGAGAACGTGGAAAAGCTGATGGGCCGAAGCCAGGGTCCTCTTGTCGCAATTGAAGGTCGGCGTAATAGCGTTTGGGGCGACATGCATATTGTTCTGCCCATGGGCACCCCGCTCTATCAGAAGGACCCACGCACCGAAACAAAGCCCTATACGGTCCGGCTCTTCAATTCCGCACTCGGCGCAAGCAATGACACCCTAGAATCGGTCGCGCAACGCTTCAACACCACACCCAAGCGCATCCGCCAACTCAACGGCCCTCCCGCCCGGGCCGCCAACTGGTGGTCCACGCTGACTGGCGCCGCACAGAAGGCGCAGAACAAACCCGAACCGACCGTTGCCAAACGAACCATCCAGATCCCGGCCATCCATGGCGCCGCCGCTGTCACCCCCCCAGAGGGAATCAGCGCCGAGGAATGGCGCAACTGGCAGGCCACCGTTGTCGGATATACCTCAACCCCGCTGATCGTCAGTTTGAGCGAAGCGCTCGGAACAATCACCCTCACTACCCGTCAAGGCAACGGCACCATCACCGGCTCATGCACCGAGAAAAATGGCGGCTACGACCTCTACAAGACCGCCGTGAAGGCTTACCCCGGCTGCCCCAGTGCCGGATATGAAATGCTGCGCTTCGGTCGGGTCATCGGCCCGGACGCTCCCGCCGAGTCCGATCTGCTGGACGGTCGCCTGCCCCACTTCCGCCGGATCGCGGTCCCCGGTACGCCACCCGCCTTCGTGAATCTCAATATCGCGGGTGTTCAAGCATTCAGCGATGCCGACTTCCCGCACTGGCTCGGCTGGACCTTCATCGACGATGACACGGACGGCAACAGCCGCTGCGACTCGACACAGCTTGTAGACTTGATCGAGCCCCCAGTTCCCGCGCCTATCCAAGTCGCGATGCTCGAGGCGCCGGGGGAAAGCGCTATCTCAGCAAATACCAGTACCCAGTACAAAGACCGCCTCCTGCGCGCCTATCTCAAGCTTCAGTCCGGAGCCATGCGGGAGCGCCTGAGCTATTGCGTCGTCAAGCAGCCCACGGAATGGTCCCGGGAGGATTTCGACAACCGCTGGCGCTGGGTCAAAGACACGCCAAGCACGCTACCCGCCCATGTCCTGTTTGAGGAGCATCTTTCCTCAGATGCCTATGAACGGCTCAAGCAACATCATCAGGCACTGGCTTTTTGGGAAGAAGCCACCGCGGCTGGTCTTGCATTGGATAAGGTGCATTATCACTTTCATCCGATTCGGTTCATTCAAACGTTCAAGAAATGCGGGTGGCGTGGCCTAAACGAACTAGCGCAAACGCTACCCCGGAGGTCATCCCCCAATGCAGGCGGAGATATTTCATGGAGCAGCGCTCGAGGTCGATGGACTCTAGGCAACAATAGCGATGGAGCAATGCCAGCCAGCATGAACATATCGATAAATCGAATGTGGGTTAAATATGGCTTTGTTACTCCTCTGCGACAGTCCCACTTCCTCTCCCAAATATACAAAGAAACTGGCGCCCTTAAATCAACTATTGAAAATGGAGGAGAACGATATTTCAGGACAATGTATGAAACACTAACACCGGAAGAGGCAGAAGAAGACTTCGACAACAAGCAGGGCTGGCTCCAAGCAATGGGCTTCCTAAAAGACAGGGATCGTCCCACTTATGTGAGTCAGCGTCCAGGAGAGATATCAGCTAAGGCTCAGAGCCTAGGAAACACTGAAATAGGAGACGGACCACGCTTCCGAGGGCGCGGACTAATCCACCTAACGGGCAGGAAAAGCTATAGAAATTATGAGATTTTTCGGAACACGGATTTCACAACCGCATTAAACCCAAGTCTAATAGCTACAGACTCCTTTTCAGCATCGGACTCCGCTGGATATTTCTGGATTTGCAAGCAGATGATTTCAGCAAACGTTGGGGCACATAGCAGTGGCATGAATATACACCGCCGTGCAGACTTAGGCCGAGGAGAGGCAAACGTCTCAGCAGTTACAACTCCGGTAAATGGAGGCAGCGCAGGACTAAACGAACGCCAGGAATTCTTCAACTATATCTATTTCATCCTAAGCGATGACACATCCTTTCCTCAAAATCTATCAATCGAGAGACAAACCGAAAATTAATACTCATCCTCTTACTTTTCAAATCCCACAAATTACTACGCAACAGGCGCAATCATGGGAAAAAAAATTATTCTTATATCTACAGCAGCAGCTCTTTTTTCACTTCCCTCCCTATCCCATTCGACCCCAGAAAAAAATTACTTAATTAAAAAAAATAAACCCATCTCAACCTGCGGAATTAAATTTAAAATACCTGAAAATCTAATTTCCGACCGTAATGAAATAATCAAAGCATGCTTACCATCCAACCAAGAAAACCTGCTTTCTTTAGGCGCCCTTTTCAGCGACCACGGAAATCCCAACTGGATAGATAGATTTCCTTTTATTAGGATTAAAAAAAATGATATAAATGAAATTTTATCTAGAAAAAATTACACCGGAATAAAAATAAACAAAAACAAAATCTTAGACACCTGGATTGGCTCAATAGAGGAAGAGTGCTCACTCACAAGAAAAACAATTTTCAAAAGAATAAATGGGAAAAACTGGGAAGGCTGGATTGCAGAAGACCAGTATTCTACTGACGCCCCATCCCGCCCGACACCAGAATACTGCAGCATGTTTCTATCTCATAACCGATGTATAAGAATGATTATTGGCAACTCAGAAGCAACGGCGACCATGGGCCAAAACTGCTTTACACGCCAACCCGAAAATTTTGACCTAGCCGCAGGCCTTAGCTACGATTTATTCATAAAAATAGTCAAAAGCATAGAATTCGAAAAATAACTATACAGCATTCATAAACCCAACACACATGACCGCGAGACTATTAACCCGGTCCTAAAATAGAAAACAGTCGTATACTCCTGACATGGAAAAGATCGATGTCAGAAAGCTTGAGCCAGCAGCGCGCGAGCAGCTTCGGCGGACGGTGATTCGAATGCTGGGGCGCGGGCATAGCCAAACGGCGGTCGCCGCCGAGCTTGGAATCAAC
>NZ_WUEI01000205.1 GCF_012911025.1 Azoarcus sp. TTM-91
TGCCCGCGCTGATGCGGCTGGCGGCCAACGGCGCCCACATCGTGCTCTACGTCTTGATGTTCGCGGTGCCGCTGAGCGGCTGGCTGATGAGCTCCGCCAAGGGTTTCCAGACGGTGTGGTTCGGCGTGCTGCCGCTGCCGGACCTGGTGTCCAAGAACGCCGAGCTGGGCGACCTGCTGGCCGCCACCCACGCCTGGCTCAACTGGCTGCTCGCCGCCACCGTCGTCGGCCACGCCTGTGCGGCGCTCAAGCATCACTTCATCGACCGCGACGATGTCCTCACCCGCATGCTGCCCGGCGCCAAGGCCTGAGCTGCAAGCCAACGCAATCCGGCCGCCCCCCGGCGGCCAACCCCAGGAGAGTCAAGAATGAAAACGAGCACCCTGCGCCAGGCCTCCCTCGCCGCCGCGCTGAGCCTGTCGCTCCTCGCCCCGGCGGCCCAGGCCGCCACCTTCGACCAGGTGAAGACCGCCGCCAGCCGCGTGGATTTCAGCTATCGCCAGATGGGCGTGGCGATGGACGGCAAGTTCAACAAGTTCGACGCCAGGCTCAACTTCGATCCGGCCAAGCCGGAAGCCGGCCAGGCCACGGTGGATATCGACGTCGCCAGCGTGGATGCCGGCTCGGATGAAGCCACCGCCGAGGTCACCGGCAAGACCTGGTTCGATGCCGCCAAGCATCCCAAGGCCAGCTTCAAGTCCACCTCGGTGAAAGCCCTCGGCGGCAACCGCTACGAAGCCCTGGGCACGCTGACGATCAAGGGCCGCAGCCAGAACGTCACCGCACCCTTCACCTTCGACCCGGCCAGCGGCGCCTTCGACGGCAGCTTCGTCATCAAGCGCGGCGACTTCGCCATCGGCGAAGGCGAATGGGCCGACTTCGGCATCGTCGCCAACGAAATCCAGGTGAAGTTCCACCTGCAGGCGGCGCACAAGTAAAGAAAGCGCCCGCGTGGCCATTGCAGCCCTCCCAGATCCATCCCCTTTTCCATCCCGCTGCTTAGCAGACATCCGGAGAGAACCCATGAAAATGCTGACCCGTTTCGCCCTCGCCACCCCGCTCGCCATCGCCCTGGCCGCCCCCGCCTTGGCCGCGCCGGAAACCTACGCCATCGACGGCAGCCACACCTTCCCGCGCTTCTCCTACAACCACCTGGGCTTCTCCAAGCAGCTGTCGCGCTTCGACAAGACCACGGGCACCGTGACCTTCGACAAGGCAGCCAAGACCGGCTCGGTGGACGTGACCATAGACACCACCTCGGTGGATACCGGCTTCCCCACCTTCAACGAGCACATCCAGGGCGCCGACTTCCTCGACACCGCCCAATTCCCCACCGCCACCTTCAAGTCCACCTCGGTGCGCTTCGAGGGTGACAAGCCGGTGGAAGTGATCGGCAACCTGACGCTGAAGGGCGTGACCAAGCCGGTGACGCTGACCGTCACCTCCTTCCAGGCCATTCCGCACCCGATGCTGAAGAAGGACGCGCTGGGCGCCAACGCCACCGCCGTCATCAAGCGCAGCGACTTCGGCGCCGGCAAGTACGCGCCTTACGTGGGCGACGAAGTGACGCTGGACATCGCCATCGAAGCGATCAAGCAGTAAGCCGCCCCTTCCCGCCTCGGCGCGGGTAAGACAATCAAGGCGCCGTCTCGCCACTCCCCGGTGGCGGGCGGCGCCTTGTCATTGCAGGGGCCGCTGCGCAAAATGCCGCCTTCCGCCCATTCCGGGTGTCGCACCGGCCACCATCCAGACGACATGTCCCTATTCGAACAGCACCCGCTACGCCAGACCCTCAACGACGAAGTCCATGCCCGGCCGCCGGTGCCACTGGACACGCCCGAGTTCGTCACCTACCTCGCCTTCCTGCACCACGAGGGCAGCGCCGGGCGCGAGGCCGCCCACCTGGCCGCGCTCGCCGAACAGCTGGGCGCGGAAGCACCGGCGGTGGATTCCGGCCACGTCTTCCTCGACGGCGGCGGCTTCCGGCTGAAGTGGGAGCGCCACAACGAGTTCTCCAGCTACACCTTCTTCCGCCGCATCCAGCCGGGCGACACCGACGACGAGCATGCCCTGCTGGCGGTGCCCGCCGCCTGGCGCAAGGACATCCCCGGCCGTCTGATCACCGCCACCCACATCGAACTGCGCAGCGTGGCCGAGATCGCGCCGGAGAGCGTCACCCAGACGGTTTCGCCGCGCGGCGAGACGCTGGTGGCCGCGCAGGTGGCCGGCGGCAGCGGCTGGGTGTTCACCGACTTCCAGATCAAGGACGGCTTTTCCCGCTTCCTGCTGCTGGATGCCGGGCTCACACCACGCCAGGCCGGCCGCACGGTGCAGCGCCTGGTCGAGATCGAGACCTACCGCGTGATGGCCTTGCTCGCCTTCCCGGTCGCCAAGGAAGTCGGCCGGCTGCTCTCCCGCGCCGAAGACGAGCTGGCCAATCTGATGGACAGCATGGGCGAGGCCCGCAGCTCGGACGACGACCGCAAAGTGCTGGGCCGCCTGACCAAGCTCGCCGCCGACGTCGAGCGCTCGGTGGCGCGCACCACCTTCCGCTTCGGCGCCGCGGCGGCGTACTACCGGCTGGTCGGCCAGCGCATCGAGGAACTGCGCGAGACGCGCTACGACGGCTTCCCCACCATAGACGAGTTCATGCAGCGCCGGCTGGCGCCCGCCATCGCCACTTGCGCCACCATCGCCCGCCGCCAGGAAGACCTCTCCGGCCGTATCGCCCGCAACTCCCAGCTGCTGCGCACCCGGGTCGACATCGAACTGGAGCGGCAGAATCAGGAGCTGCTGGCGCAGATGAACCGCCGCGCCAAGATCCAGCTGCACCTGCAGGAAACGGTGGAAGGGCTGTCGGTGGTTGCCATCACCTATTACGCCTCGCAGTTGGTGAACTACGTCGCCAAGGGCGCCAAGGACATCATCCTGCCGGCCACGCCGGAGATCATCACCGCCATCTCCATCCCGGTCATCGCCTGTCTGGTGGCGCTGGGCCTGCGCCGCATGCGCAAGGCGCTGACCGCCGAGGATGGCGGCGGCCACTGAGCCGCGCCGCCTCGCCCGGGCACAGCCGGCCGGCGGGCACGCTGGCCTATAATCGCGTTTTACCCAGAAGGGACTCCGCCATCGTGGCCAAGCCGCTTTTCGAATCCTCCATCAAGAGCCTGCCGCTGCTCGGCCGCGGCAAGGTGCGCGACATCTACGCCGTCGGCGACGACAAGCTCCTCATCGTCACCAGCGACCGCCTCTCCGCTTTCGACGTCATCCTGCCCAACCCCATCACCGACAAGGGCCGGGTGCTCACCGCCATGGCCAACTTCTGGTTCGAGCGCCTGGGCCACATCGTGCCCAACCAGCTCACCGGCATCGCCCCCGAAACCGTGGTGACGGCCGAAGAACGCGAACAGGTCGTGGGCCGCGCGCTGGTGGTCAAGCGCCTGGCGCCGCTGCCCATCGAGGCGGTGGTGCGCGGCTATGTGATCGGCTCCGGCTGGAAGGACTACCAGGACACCGGCGCCATCTGCGGCATCGCCCTGCCCGCTGGCCTCGCCCAGGCCGCCAAGCTGCCCGCGCCCATCTTCACCCCGGCGTCCAAGGCCGACGTCGGCGACCACGACGAGAACATCTCCTTCGAGCAGGCCCAGGCCCGCTGCGAGGCGGTGCTGAAGGATG
>NZ_WUEI01000206.1 GCF_012911025.1 Azoarcus sp. TTM-91
CGCCTCGCCCGCCAGCTCCGCCTCGCCCTCGTCGGCCTGAGCCTGGCCGCCGGCCCGGCGCTCGCCCAGAACGCGCCCGCGTCCATCGACGTCACCCGGGCCCAGGACACCAAGCGCCACTACCGCATCGCCGCCGGCCCGGTCGACGAGGCGCTGGCGAGCTTCGCCGGCAGCGCCGGCATCAGCATCGCCATGCCGCCGGCGCTGATAGCCGACCGCCGCAGCAACGGGCTGGAAGGCAGCTACAGCGTGGCCGAGGGCCTTGCCCGCCTGCTCGCCGGCACCGGCCTGGAGGCAGTGCCGGGCAACAGCGGCGCCTACCTGCTGCGCGCCGCCCCGGCCAGCGGCGAAACCCGCGTGCTGGCGCCGGTCACCGTCACCTCGCAGGCGGACAGCGACGGCACCACCGAGCACAGCGAGTCCTACACCACCGCCAGCATGCGCACCGCCACCAAGCTGCCGCTGTCGCTGCGCGAGACGCCGCAGTCGGTCACCGTCATCACCCGCCAGCGCATGGACGACCAGGCGATGACCAGCATCAACGACGCGGTGCAGGCCACGCCCGGCCTCTTCCTCAGCAATGCCGGCGGCGTCGCCCGCCCCAGCTACAGCGCCCGCGGCTTCGAGGTGGACACGGTGATGCACGACGGCTTCCCCAGCGCGGTGATGGGCTACATCCCCAGCGCCCAGGCCAACCTCGCCATGTACGACCGGGTGGAAGTGGTGCGCGGCGCCGCGGGCCTGGCGCAGGGCGCCGGCAACCCCTCCGCCGCGCTCAACCTGGTGCGCAAGCGCCCCACCCGCGACTTCCAGGCCTCGGTCTCCGCCACCGTCGGCAGTTGGGACGAATACGGCGTCAGCGCCGACGTCGGCGGCGCGCTGAACGAGAGCGGCACCCTGCGCGGCCGCTTCGTCGCCGGCAAGCAGGACGCCCGCAGCTTCCGCGACGCCCAGCAGGAAAACCACGACAACTTCTACGCGGTGGCCGAGGCCGACCTCGGCGCCGCCACCACGCTGACGCTGGGCGCCTTCAGCCAGTACGACTACTCCAACTTCATGTGGGGCGGCCTGCCCGCCAACAGCGACGGCAGCCACCTGGATGTCTCCCGCTCCACCTTCATCGGCGCCGACTGGGAATACAACAAGTCGCGCAGCAACGGCACCTTCGCCACGCTGGAACACCACTTCGACAATGAATGGGTGCTGCGCCTGGGCGCGAGCTACGCCCTCACCAAGGTCGACGTGCTGGCCACCTCGGTGTGGGCCGGCAGGCGCTTCCTGTGGGCGCAGAAGATGGACCAGGAGGAGAGCGCGCTGGACCTCTACGCCAGCGGCCCCTTCCACTTCCTCGGCCGCCGCCACGAACTGGTCGCCGGCCTGAGCCGCCGCCGGCTGGACTACAACACCTACGACTACTACGGCGCTTACCTGCCCGGCACCGTCGATCCCTACACCTGGAACCCACGCAGCTTCCCCAAGCCGGCCTATGACGCCAGCGGCGAAGGCGCCCACGACATCACCACCCAGAAGAGCGTCTACCTCACCGCCCGCTTCAGCCTGGCCGATCCGCTCAAGCTCATCGTCGGCGCCCGCGAGGACTGGTACGACTACGACAACCGCCGCGGCGACGACGGCTACCGCATCACCCGCAACCTCACCCAGTACGCCGGCCTGATCTACGACCTCGACGCGCAGCACTCGGTGTACGCCAGCTACACCGACATCTTCAAGCCGCAGACCGCGCGCGGCGTGGACGGCAAGGTCCTGGAACCCGTCGTCGGCGAGAACTACGAGCTGGGCATCAAGGGCGAATACTTCGGCGGCGCGCTCAACGCCAGCGCCGCCCTCTTCCAGATCAACCAGACCAACCGCGCCCGCCAGCTGGATGACCAGAGCAGCTGCCCCAGCTATCCCGCCACCGCCTGCTCCGAGGCCTCCGGCCTGGTGCGCAGCGAAGGCGTGGACCTGGAGCTGCAAGGCGCGCTCACCCCCAACTGGCAGATCGGCGCCGGCTACAGCTACGCCCGCGCCCGCTACCTGCGCGACGCCACCGCCAGCAACGAGGGCCGGACCTTCAACACCCGCGTGCCGGTGCAGCAGTTCAAGCTCACCACCCTGTACCGCCTGCCGGGCGAGCTGCAGCGCTGGCGCATCGGCGGCAACCTGCAGCAGCAGAGCCGCATCCGCTCCGACAGCAACGGCTGGCACTCGGAGCAGAAGGCCTACGCCATCGCCGGCCTCATCGCCGGCTACCAGGCCAGCCGCCAGCTGGACTTCCAGCTCAACGTCGACAACCTGTTCGACCGCAAGTACTACCGCAGCATCGCCGTGGGCACGTACTACCCTTACGACATCTTCGGCGACCCGCGCCGCGTCCGCCTCACCGCGCGCTACACCTTCTGATGCCGCAGGTGCATGCGGCCGTCCTGCGGCGGCCGCATGCCGGTGCAAACACGCTACGGATTGACGCCAATCGGCTTACGGATTAAAAATGAGAACCATTCTTAACTAAGCTGGCCAGCCACCCCGCCTCGCGGTCAGCCAGCCTCCGCCCATTGCTGGAACGCCCACCGTGAGCTCCGCCGCCTCCGCCGACGTCATCGGCACCCTCTACCGCGACCACCACGGCTGGCTGCAAGCCTGGCTGCGCCGCAAGCTGGGCTGCTCCCACCAGGCCGCCGACCTTGCCCAGGACACTTTCCTGCGGCTGATCACCGCCCGCCGCCAGGAGGCCTTCCACACCCCGCGCGCCTACCTGCGCACCGTCGCCCACGGCCTGATGGTGGACCACTTCCGCCGCCGCGAACTGGAGCAGGCCTACCTGGACGCACTGGCCGCCATGCCGGAAGCGCTGGCGCCCTCGCCGGAAGAGCGGCTGGCCATCTTCGAAACCCTGTTCCACATCGACAGCCTGCTGGATGCCCTGCCCGACACCACCCGCCGCGTCTTCCTGCTGTCCCAGCTCGACGGCCTGACTTACGCCGCCATCGGCGAGCAGCTGGGCCTGTCGCTGCGCACGGTGAAGCGCCACATGCATGCCGGATTCGCCCAATGCCTGGCCGCGCTGCTCTGAGCCCGGCCGACACCGGCGTGGTGAACCAGGCCGCGCACTGGCTGGTGAAGCTGCACGCCGGCGAGCTGGACGACGCCGGCCGCCGCGCCCTGCAACGCTGGCGCGAGCAGGACCCGCGCCATGAACGCGCCTGGCAGGCGGCGGAATCCCTGGCCCAGCGCTTCGGCAGCCTGCCGGCGGAGCTGGGCCACGCCACGCTGGACCGGCCGCGCCAGCGCAGCCGCCGCGCCCTCGTCAAGAGCATCGTGCTCGCCCTCACCCTGCCCGCCAGCGGTGCGCTGGCCTGGCGCCGCTGGGGCGGCGAGCTGAGCGCCGACTACCGCACCGCCACCGGCGAAACCCGCGCCATCCCGCTCGCCGACGGCGGTCAGCTCTTCCTCTCCAGCGCCAGCGCGGCCGACGTGCTGTTCGATGCCGCCCAGCGGCGGATCGTGCTGCATGCCGGCGAACTGCTGGTGCAGACCGCGCCGGACAGCGCCCGGCCGCCGCGCCCCTTCTTCGTCCACACCGCCGAGGGCCGCATCCGCGCGCTGGGCACCCGCTTCAGCGTGCGCCGCGACGGCGCCGACCACAGCCGCGTCACCGTGCTGGAGCATGCGGTGGAGATACAGCCTGCCGACGGCGGCATGCCGCTGCGGCTGGAAGCCGGCCAGCAGGCCCGCTTCAGCGCCAGCGCCGTCTCCCCGCCCATGCC
>NZ_WUEI01000207.1 GCF_012911025.1 Azoarcus sp. TTM-91
GATGTGTATAAGAGACAGGCCCTGGACCGCGCTGGCGTGTGCCTCATGTCTCCTCCTTGCGGGGCGCGGAGCGTTGCCGCTGCCTCCTGCGTGTATGGCCGGCCGCGCCTCGTTTTCCGGGGCACGGCCGGCTTCAGTCGCTGTTCTGCCTCGTCCTGCGCCCTTACTTCACCGAGCCGGCGCGCGACTCGACGAAAGTCTGGATCGCCCACACGACTTCCTGCGACAGCAGGCCCTCCCACGGCGGCATGTGCACCACGCCGACGCGGACCTTGCCGTGCAGCACCGATTCTTTGAAGAAGGCGTCGTTGTCCAGCATGCAGGCGGCGCGCAGGCCGGTGTCGGCGATGCGGCGGCAGTAGGCGTCCACTCGCCGCAGGTCGGCGGCGTTGCCTTGGTGGTCGGCGTCCACGCCGTGGCAACGGGCACAGGACTGGTTGTAGGCGGAGCGGCCGATCTCCACCGCCTGCGGGTTGCCGCGGTAGGGGTTGGCGGCCAGCCAGGTTTCGCCCAGCGGCGGCAGCGGCGAGATGTCCACCACCGGCGGAATCGCTACTTCGGCGCGGGCCGGGGAAACGAAGCCGGCCAGCAGGGCGATCTGCAGCAGCAAGGCGGCGAGGTGAAGCAGCAGGCGGCGCGGGCCGTCAGCGGCGGAGAGGGTGGCCGGTGTGCGGCGGGCGTTCAGGGTCGGGGACATGGATGCGGGCTCCTCACCAGTCGGTCGGGCAGCCCTGGCAGCCTTCGAAGAAGCTGTCGGGGAAGATGGTGTAGCGGATCAGGTTGCCTTCCATGACGGCATCCTTGAAGTTCACGGTGACGAACTTGGTCTCCTGCAGGTTGGCGGAGATCAGCTTGGCGCCGACGAACCAGGCGAACTGGGCGCGGGCCGCTTCCAGCGTGGCGCCGGTGAGGTCGGCACCGGTGAAATCGGCGCGCATGATGCGGGCGAACTCCAGGTCGGCGCCCACCAGGCGGGCGTTGCGGAAGGTGGCGGCCGGGGCGTTGACCTTGTTCATCCGCGCGCCGGTGAGGTTGGCGCCATCCAGGTTGGTGCCGGCCAGGTTGGCGCCGCGCAGGTCGGCGCGGGACAGGTTGGCGCCGCGCAGATCGGCGCCGGCGAGATTCTTGCCGACGAGGTCGGCATGGCGCAGGTCGACGCCGGGGCAGCGGGCGTGCGGCCAGATGCCGCAGCCGTTGATGACCAGCGGTTCCACCATGGGCGGTTCGGCATGAGCTGCGCTGGTGGCGCCGAGCAGGCTCAGCGCGAGGGCGGCGGGAGCCGCGGCGCTGAGGCCGCGGGGTGGGAAGCTAGGCATGGCGGGGCGCTCCGGTGTTTACGGACGGCGCCGCGGCGCGAGGGCGCTAGGCCCCCGCGGCGCGGCCGGGCTGAGCTGCCGCGGCCGGCGCGAACCGCCCGCGGGGCGCGGATCAGCGGCGGGCGACCTTGGGCAGCTTGAACACCCACATGGAGCCGCCCTGGGTGACCTGCTTGGTCAGCTCGGCCATGTCGCCGCCCCACAGCGGCACCGCGCCGCCGTAGCCGGACTGGATGCCGACGTACTGCTCGCCGTCCATTTCCCAGGTGATGGGCACCGAGACCACGCCGGAGCCGGTCTGGAAGCTCCACAGCTCCTTGCCGTTCTTGGCGTCGAAGGCCTTCACGTAGCCGTCGGAGGTGCCGGTGAACACCAGGCCGCCGGCGGTGGTGAGGGTGCCGGCCCACAGCGGGAACTGCTCCTTGTGCTCCCAGGCGATCTTGCCGGTCTTGGGATCGATGGCGCGCAGGATGCCGACGTGGTCGTCGAACAGGCGCTTGATGCGGAAGCCCTGGCCGAGGTAGGCGGAGCCCGGCTTGTAGGTCAGGTGCTCGGTCCAGTAGTCCATCGCCCAGTGGTTGGCCGGGATGTAGAACAGGCCGGTATCCGGGCTGTAGGACATCGGGTGCCAGTTGGTGCCGCCGAGGAAGGGCGGCGAGACGAAGATGGAGGCGCCCTTGTCCTCGCCTTCCTTCGGCTCGGGCGGACGGTTGTCGTTCTCGATCGGCTTGCCGGTCTCGATGTCGAAGCCCTTCGCCCAGGTGATGCCATCCACGAAGGGCCAGGCGCCGATCAGCGAGGTCGGCTTGTTCGGGTAGCCGGCGCCCTTGGCCAGCTTCTCGCGGTCGGTGACGAAGAAGAAGCCGTTGCGGTCGGCGTGGGCGGAGGCCTTCACCTGCTTGCCGGTGCGCGGGTCCTTGTACTCGAACAGGATCACCGAGTTGTTGCCGGAGAAGTCCCAGGCGTCGTTCGGGGTGTGCTGGTAGAAGCCCTTCAGCTCGCCGGTGCTGGCATCCACATAGGCTTGGCCGGAGGTGAACAGGCTGTCCCAGTTGCGCGGATCGTCGCCCTTGGCGGTGCGCTTCCAGGTGTTCCACGGTGCCGGGTTGCCGGCGCCGATGACGATGGTGTTGTTGTCGACGTCGAAGGAGGCGCTCTGCCACGGCGCCCCGCCGCCATGGCTCCAGGCCTCGACCTTGCCGGTGGGCGAGTTGGGATCGTCCGGCCACGACGGCGCCTTGGCGTCGCCGGTGGTGGTGCTGTCCTTGCCGTCCAGGCGGCCCATGTGGCCTTCGACCAGCGGCCGCGCCCACACTTCCTTGCCGGTGTCCGGGTCGCGGGCGAACAGCCAGCCGACCACGCCGAATTCGTCGCCGGAGGAGCCATGCACCAGCAGGACCTTGCCGGTCTTCTGGTCCTTCACGATGGTGGGCGCGCCGGTCATGGTGTAGCCGACCTTGTGGTCGCCGAACTTCTCGCGCCACACCACCTTGCCGGTCTTGCGGTCCAGCGCCACCACGGCGGCGTCCAGGGTGCCGAAGTAGATCTTGTCGCCATAGATGGCGGCGCCGCGGTTCACCACGTCGCAGCAGGGGCGGATGTCGTCCGGCAGGCGGTGCTCGTAGGCCCACAGGCGCTTGCCGGTGCGGGCGTCGATGGCGAAGAAGCGGGAGTAGGAGGCGGAAACGTAGATCACGCCATCGCGCACCAGCGCCTGGGCCTCCTGGCCGCGCTGCTTCTCGCCGCCGAAGGAGAAGGACCAGGCCGGCACCAGCTGCGACACCGTCTGGGCATTGATCTGCTTGAGCGGGCTGTAGCGCTGGGCCTTCACGCCCAGGCCGTAGCTGAGAACATCGCCCGGCGTCTTGTCGTCGTTGAGGATGTCTTCCCAGGTGACGTTGCTGATGGTGCCACCCGCAGTGGTGGCGGCGGAAGCGGCGCCGACGGTGAGGCTGGCCGCGGTGAGCACGGCGAGGGTCTTCAGCGTCGGACGCAGGAATTGGCGCGAGTTCATCTGTGACTTGTCTCCATCATGGTTTTATTTGTCCGCCATGCCGCAGCCGGGGCGGTTTCGGCGCCCTGTGCGGCGGGCTGCCCGGGCTTCCTTTCTGCAAAGCGCGTGCCAGTCGGACGGCGTGCAGGGGTGACGGCGGCTTTCGCCCTGCATATCCCGCCGGGGTGTGCGCCGGGTGTCACGAAACGGAACAGCGGGTGTGGCGCAATGGAGCAGTGTTTCAGGGGGGTAGGGATCGGGGGAAGGA
>NZ_WUEI01000208.1 GCF_012911025.1 Azoarcus sp. TTM-91
GAGGGGCTGAGGGAGAGGGGGAGTGGGCTTGTATTGCCGCTAACGCCCCTTGCGGGGCACCCCCTCTCCCCAACCCTCCCCCGCAAGGGGGGAGGGGGCAGAACCGCCGCTGCCATACGCGGGGCTGTCTGCCTTACTGCGAGTGCAGCTGCCTTACGCGAGCCTGCCTATCCAGACCAGGTCTTCCCTAGCCCTGCTGACACCGGCCCTATCGGCACGCTGTCAGCACTCAATACTTCGCGAAGTTCGCATTCACCCGCTGGTACAGGTAGTCCTCCGCGGTGATCGCCGGGTACTTGTGCGCCGGCCCTTCGATGACCACCTCGCGGTTGGCCTGGCAGAAGAAGGCCAGGCTGTAGCGCGCGCCCTGGTACTCGTCCGGGCGCGGGTTGCGCACGCGGTGGAAGTTGGACGGCAACTGGTCGTCGCTCCAGCGCATCAGCATGTCGCCGATGTTGCAGGTGATGACGTCTTCCGCGGGCGGAATGCTGGTCCATTCCTCGGCCTCGAACTCCTTGCCGGGGCACACCTGCAAGCCGCCCTGGCCTTCGCGCTGGAATAGCAGGGTCAGGCAGTCGAAGTCGGTGTGGGCACCGGCGCGCCACAGGTCCAGCTTGTTCCTGAACTCCGGCGGAATGGCGTAGTAGTGCAGCAGGCGCAGGGTGCTCTGGTAGCCGGGGCTGAGCGGATCGTGGGCGCGGGTGAAGAACTCGCTGTCGAAGCCCAGCTTGTCGGCGAAGCAGGACAGCACCCGCATGCCGACCGTCCAGCACTGCGCCTCGAAGGCCAGCATGGTGTCGCGGAAACCGGCCAGCTCTTCCTCGCTCGGCCACAGTTCGGCCATGTGCGGGCGGGTGATCTGGTAGGACTCCTTCTGGTCCGGCGTGCCGGTGGAAGGCCGCACCTGGGCCTTGCTCTCCCAGCCGGCGTTGCAGCCCTTCTTCAGCGGATACTTGGCCTTCACCTGGTCCGGCAGGGCGAAGAAGCGCTCCATGGTGGCGAAGGCCTTGCGCACTTCGGCCAGCTCGATACCGTGGTTGTAGAGCTGGAAGAAGCCCACATCCACCGAGGCGCTCCACAGCTGGTCGGCGATCTCGGCCTTGCGGTGTTCGAAATCGGATAGGTCGATACGTCGCACTTCGCGGCTCTCGTTCTCGGTGCCCATCGCGCCCATGCGCGATTCCTTGTTCAACTCGTTGAGGGCGTAGGGCGCCGGGGCGGCGGGGGTCTGTTGGGTGGTGTGCATTGTCGTGCTCCTGCGTTACAAGGGCTCGCGAGGGATGCACGGGGCGGAAAGGGCCGGCATCGCCTCTTGAAGGATGTCCCGGCGCGGCGCGTCCCGGGCGGGACAGCGCGACACCGGCTTCAAGAGCAATTACCGACCGGCCGCTGGCTCGCCGGACGGCGGACCAGGGAGGTGAACGCTTCTACTCTCGCCGCAACCCAAAGCAGGGGGCGTGCCACCTATTACGGGCGGCGGAGCAAGCGCCGCTTCGATACAGCTGGCACTGCGCCCCTCCGCGCCCGCAGGTCGCGCGCCTGCTGGCTTTTGACTGCGGCACGCCGTTCCGGGCCGCGCGCCTCGGCGGCTGGCCGGCCGCCGAGGCGCGCGGCCCCCGCCAGCACGGAGACTTGCCCCAATTCAAGGCATACCCCCCAATTTGCGCACCAAGCCAATGCACGTCGCCCCTCGTGCGCAAGCCCCCGCGCGGGCCGGGCATACGGGCGCGCGGAGCAAGCGGAATCCCCTGTTGCGACACGCCTTTCCCGCCACCGATGACCCCACCGGCATCAAACCCTCAACCGCTGGCACGCATGCTGCTAAGTGCCGAACCGAGAGTAGAAGCGTTCAGCGCCACCGGAACAGAGAGCCGGGGCGCCCGGAAATTGCTCTTGTCGCCCCGTCGGCGCGCGCCGCCGCCGGGTACCAAGAACATTGCCCGGAGCATCCCCAATGGATCGTCGTCGCTTCCTGTCGTCCTTCGCCGCCCTGCCTGCCGCCACCGCCCTCGCCGGCCTGTCGCGCCCGGCGCTGGCCCAGCCCGCCCCCGCCGCCGGCCTGCTGCCGCTCAAGTTCTCGCTGGATTTCCGCGTCACCAGCCAGACCTCGCCCTTCTTCCTGGCGCTGGCCCGCGGCTATTACCGCGAGGAAGGGCTGGACGTGACCATAGACACCGGCGCCGGCTCGGTGGCCTCCATCACCCGCGTTGCCAGCGGCGCCTACGACATGTCGCTGGGCGACATCAGCTCGCTGATCGAATTCCACGCCCAGAACCCCGGCAAGGCGGCGGTGCAGGCGGTGTACCAGTATTACAACCGCGCGCCCTTCGTCATCATCGGCCGCAAGGACCGCGGCATCACCGCCGATTTCGCCAGCCTGCGCGGCAAGCGCGTGGCCGCGGCGGCGGTGGAATCCACCCGCCGGCTGTGGCCCATGGTGGCGAACAGGCTCAAGGCCGGGCCGGACTTCTTCGAGTGGGTCACCACCGACTTCGCGGTGCGCGACAACGTGATGATCCGTGGCGACGTGGATGCCGCCACCTACTTCCACGACTCGGCGGTGTCGCTGTTCTCGCGCATGCCGCTGGAGCAGCTCTCGGTGCTGGAGTACGCCAAGGCCGGGCTGGATCTCTACGGCAACGCCATTCTCGCCAGCCGCAAGCTGATCGCCGACAAGCCGCAGGCGTTGGCCGGCTTCCTGCGCGCCACCAACCGCGCGCTGCGGGAAACGGTGGCCGACGTGGAGCCCGCGCTGGCGGCGATCAAGGCCCGCGAGCCCATCCTCAACCTGGAGGTGGAGCGCGAGCGCTGGAACATCACCCGTGGCTACGTCGCCGCCGCCGACACCCGCGCCGATGGCCTGGGCGCGGTACGCGGCGAGCTGGTAAGCCGCCAGATCGCCGACGTTGCCGCCGTGTTCGGCCTGGAGAAGCCGCCTGCCGCCGCCGAGCTGTACGAGCTCTCGCTGCTGCCGCCCAAGGCGGAACGCATGGTCGCCGGGGCCTGAGCATGGGCGCGGCGGAAACCGTGCTGGACGCGCGCGACGCCCTCTACCTGCGCCGCGCCATCGAGCTCGCCGACCTCGGCCGCAGCCGCGGCAACCGGCCCTTCGGCGCCCTCATCGTCGGCGCCGATGGCAGCGTGCTGGCCGAAGCCTGGTGCAACACCGCTGAAACCGGCGACTGCACCGGCCACGCCGAAACCACCGCGGTGCGCCTGGCCTCGCCGCGCCACAGCCGCGAGGAACTGGCGCGGGCAACCATTTACTCTTCCGCCGAGCCCTGCGTGATGTGCGCCGGCGCCATCTTCTGGGCCAACATCGGCCGGGTGGTGTTCGGCATAGACGCGGTGGCGCTGCGCGGCTTCCGCGGCGAACGGCTGGACCAGCGCGACGCCGAACTGTCCTGCCGCGAGGTGTTCGACGCCTCGCCCAAGGGCATCGTCTGCGTCGGCCCGGCGCTGCGGGAGGAGGCGGCGCGCTCCCACATCGGCGCCTGGAAGAGCTGAGCGCAAGCCAGCGCGGTATGCCGCCGCCGCCCCGCTTTGACCCCAGTCAAGGCAGCCCGGCGGCGGCGCCACTATGGTGGCGGGGCTTTGCAAACGCCCCGCCACTCCCCCGCCTCTTCATGAC
>NZ_WUEI01000209.1 GCF_012911025.1 Azoarcus sp. TTM-91
GCGGGAAAGGGTGGCAGGAAAAAGGGGCAGGAAAGGGGGCAGATTAGGCGCCGCGGCTGCGGCGCAGGCGTTCGAGTTGGGCGGCGAGCACCGCGCGGGCGGCGGCGGCCGCGGCTTCGCCATTGCCGGCGGCGATGGCGTCCACGATGGCGGCGTGCTCGGCCAGCGTGGGTTCGGCGAGTTCGCCCTCGCTGAAGCTCTCGTGCAGGCGCACTTCCATGCTGCTGGCGAAGTAGCGGTAGAGCGCGTCCAGGGCGTCGTTGTGGGCGGCGGCGGCGACGCAGCGGTGGAAGGCGCGGTCGCGGGCGTGGAAGGCGGTGCGGTCGTCGCCGGGGCGGTAGTCGCCGCGGGCGGCGAGAGCCTCGCGCAGGGCGGCGAGGTCGGCCTCGCTGCGGCGTTCGGCGGCGCAGCGGGCGATCTCCGCTTCCAGCAGCTGGTGCAGGGCGATGCTGTCCAGCAGGTCGGCGCGGTTCAGCCGCTCCATGGTTTCCGCCGGGTCCACCGCGCGCCGCACATAGGTGCCGTCGCCCTGGCGCACTTCCAGCATCTCCGAGCGGGACAGCACCCGCACCGCCTCGCGCACGGTGTTGCGGCCCACGCCCAGCGCCTCGGCCAGCGCCGCCTCCGGCGGAATGCGGTCGCCCACACGCCAGGTGCCGTTTTCCACCCGGCCACGCAGGATCTCTATGGTCTCGCAGACCAGGGAGCGGCGGCGGGCGGTGGGGAGCGGCGGGGTGTCCATGGGCGGTTTTCCGGCAACAGGCGTATCATCCTAACATCGGATGTTTGGTGCCGGCCAGCGCGCAATGCCATGTGGGCAGTGCAGGTTGGCGGTGCCGGCAGCCGTGACGCAGTGCCGCCGTGTCGTCCTGGAAGGGCGGCGGCGGGCCGCGTCCAGGTCTTCAGGGCGGGGTGAAAGTCCCCACCGGCGGTGATCCGGCGCTCGCGCCGGGCAGCCCGCGAGCGCTCCGGCCGCTGCCGGAGGTCAGCAGATCCGGTGTGATTCCGGGGCCGACGGTGAAAGTCCGGATGAGAGAAGACGCAGTACCCGACAGGCGCCGCCGCTCCGCGAGGAGGGGGGCGATCCGCCATCGCCGCACCAGCGCGGCAATGACGGCGCCTGGCCGTGCTTGCAGCCCTGGAACGTTCGTTCATCGCTTTGCGTGAGGCACGTTTCAATGTTTCTTTCCGTAGATCCCCAGCGTTTCCCCAATGTCGCCGCGGCGCTGGCCGCCTACCGCGCCGGTCGCCCGGTGCTGCTGCTGGACGACGCCGACCGCGAGGACGAGGCCGACCTCGTCGCCGCGGCGGAGAACCTCTCCCTTTCCACCATGGTGATGATGATCCGCGACGGCAGCGGCATCGTTTGCCTGTGCCTGGACGAAGCCACGGTGGATGCCTTGGCGTTGCCGCAGATGGTGGCGGACAACCGCGCCCGCCACGGCACCGGCTTCACCGTCTCCATCGAGGCGGCGGAAGGAGTGAGCACCGGCGTGTCCGCCGCCGACCGGGTGCGCACCATCGCCGCCGCGCTGGCGTCCTCGGCGGAGGATCGCCGCATCGTCAGCCCCGGCCATGTGTTTCCGCTGCGTTCGCGCAACGGCGGCGTGCGGGTGCGGCGCGGCCATACCGAGGGCTCGGTGGATCTGGCCCGGCTGGCAGGGCTGCGGCCGGCGGCGGTGTTGTGCGAGTTGATGAACCCGGACGGCACCATGGCGCGCGGCGAGCAGGTGGCCCGCTATGCGCGCGAGCACCAGCTGCCGGTGCTGGCGATGGACGAGCTGGTGCGCTGCATGGAGGACGTGCATGCGGCGGCGGGTTGCCCGGCTTGATGGGGTGACGGCGGCGTGGCGGGCGGGTGTGCCCCGGCCGCCACGCCGCGCTCTGCAGCACGCCCGGCCGTTGCAGCCACCGGGCGTGCTTGCCGCCATCAGAAGGGATAGTGGCGCGGCTCGCCGGTCTGCACGGTGATCCAGCGCAGCTCGGTGAAGGCCTCGATGCCGGCCTGGCCGCCGAAGCGGCCGTAGCCGGAGGCCTTGACGCCGCCGAAGGGCATCTGCGCCTCGTCGTGCACCGTCGGGCCGTTGATGTGGCAGATGCCGGCCTGCAGACGCTTGGCCAGTTCCAGCGCGCGGCCGATGTCGCGGCTGAAGATGGCGGAGGAGAGGCCGTACTCGCTGTCGTTGGCCAGCCGCAGGGCGTCTTCGGCGTCGCGCGCTCGGATCACCGCGACGATGGGGCCGAAGGATTCCTCGCTGTAGATGCGCATGCTGCGGGTGACGCCGTCCAGCACATGGGCGTCCATCACCGTGCCGTCCACCTTGCCGCCGGCGACCAGCTTCGCGCCCTTGCCGACGGCGTCGGCCACCATGCCCTGCACTTTGTCCACCGTGGCGGCATCCACCACCGAGCCCAGCACGATGCCTTCGGCGTCCGGCTTGCCGGCCGGCAGCGAGGCGGCCTTGCGCGCCAGGCGGGCGACGAATTCGTCCGCCACCGCCTCCTCGACGATGATGCGCTCGGTGGACATGCAGATCTGGCCCTGATTCATGAAGGCGCCGAAGGCGGCGGCGTCCACCGCCGCGTCCAGGTCGGCATCCGCCAGCACCAGGAAGGGCGCCTTGCCGCCCAGCTCCAGCAGCACCGGCTTCAGGTATTCGGCGGCGGTGCGGGCGATGATGCGGCCGACGTGGGTGGAGCCGGTGAAGTTGATGCGGCGCACCGCCGGATGGGCGATCAGCGCTTCCACCACCGCGCCGGCGTCGGCCGGGGCGTTGCTCACCACGTTCACCACGCCCGGCGGCAGGCCGGCCTCCTGCAGTACCGCGCCGATGAGGTGATGCACCGCCGGCGACACTTCGGAGGCCTTCAGCACCACGGTGTTGCCGCAGGCCAGCGGCATTGCCAGCGCGCGGGTGCCGAGGATGACGGGCGCGTTCCACGGCGCGATGCCCAGCACCACGCCGGCCGGCTGGCGCACCGCCATCGCCAGGCTGCCGGGCACGTCGGAGGGGATGACCTCGCCGCCGATGCGGGTGGTGGCGGCCGCCGCCTCGCGCAGCATGTTGGCGGCGAGGAAGCAGTTGAAGCCGGCCCAGCCCGGCGTGGCGCCGGTTTCGGCGCACATGCGGGCGATGAAGTCCGGCGTGCGGGCGTCCAGCAGGTCCGCGGCCTTGGCCAGCAGCGCGCGGCGCTGGCCGGGCGTGGTCTGCGACCAGGCGGGGAAAGCGGCGGCGGCGGCATCGGCGGCGGCGCGGGCGTCGGCGGCGCTGGCGGCGGCGGCACGGGTGGCGATTTCACCGCTGACCGGGTTGCGGCGCTCGAAAGTGGCGCCGCCGCTGGCGGCGACCGCCTGGCCGCCGATCAGGAGCTGGATGTCGTTCATGGGGCTGGTCTCCTCGGGAGTGGATGGGAGGCGGCGCCGGGGGCGCCACGGATGGGTCGGATGAAAAGGTGGCGCGCCGCGCGGGGCAGCGCTGCCGCCTGCATCGGGTGGGACAGTCTGCGCGCCGGAAGTGCCCGCGGCGTGGTCGACGTGCATCGCCCCGGGCGGCGCGCCACCTTTT
>NZ_WUEI01000020.1 GCF_012911025.1 Azoarcus sp. TTM-91
GTTCATGACTGCGGCTCCAGGCGGAAGAGAAGGTGGCCAGCGCGGCCCATCCCGCGCCCAGCCGCCGCGCTGGCCACCTTCTCTTCCGCCTGGAGCCGCAGTCATGAACCGCTACGCGATCCGCCTCATCTCCTGCCTCTTCCTCTTCGCCGCCGGCATGGGCATCGCCCAGGCGCAGACCCCTACCCGCGCCTCGGTGGACAAGCTGCTGGCCGTCACCGAAACCCGCAAGCTGATGGAGCAGAACCAGGCCCAGGTGGAGGGGATGATGCGCCGCGCCTTCGAACAGAACATGGCCAACTCGCCCGACCCCGCCGCCGCCAAGGCGGTTGCCGACAAGGTCATCGCCAAGCTGGCCGGCCAGGTCCGCAACGAACTGTCGTGGGAGAAGATGGAAGGCTTCTACGTCCAGCTCTATACCGAAACCTTCACCCAGCAGGAGATCGACGGCCTGATCCGCTTCTATGAAAGCGAGGCCGGCCACGCCTTCACCCGCAAGATGCCCATCGTGATGCAGAAGAGCATGATGATGACGCAGGAGCGCCTGGCGCCCCTGATGCAGCAGCTGAAGACCGCCATCCAGGAAGCGGTGGCCGAACAGCGCCGCGCCCAGCAGCAGCAAGGCAAGCCCGCCCCCGGCCGTTGATGCGCGCACGCGCCGCCGCCCGCCCGGCGCTGCCGGCGGCGCTCGCCCTGCTGGTACTCGCCGCCCTCGCCGTTTCCGGCCGCGCGCCCTACGACCGCGGCACCTGGTGGCTGGAAGTGGCGCCGGTGCTGCTGGCCCTGCCGCTGCTGGCGGCCACCTGGCGGCGCCATCCCCTCACCGATCTGCTCTACCTGCTGATCGCCGCGCATGCGCTGGTGCTCATCCTCGGCGGCGCCTACACCTACGCCCGGGTGCCGCTGGGCTTCTGGCTGCAGGATGCCTTCCAGCTCGGCCGCAACCCTTACGACAAGATCGGCCACCTGATGCAGGGCTTCGTGCCGGCGATGGTTGCGCGCGAGATCCTGCTGCGCGGCGCTTACGTCAGCGGCCGCCGCATGCTGGGTTTCATCTGCGTCTGCATCGCGCTGGCGATCAGCGCCGGCTACGAGCTGATCGAATGGGGGGTCGCGCTCGCCCTCGGCCAGGGGGCGGACGAATTCCTCGGTACCCAGGGCGATCCCTGGGACACCCAGTCCGACATGTTCTGCGCGCTGATCGGCGCCGTCGTCGCCCTGCTGCTGCTCTCCCGCCTGCACGACCGCCGGCTGGCGGCGCTCGGTTCAGACTGAACCGCCGCCGTACCTGCCTGCTGCCATGCCGCAGCACGTACAATCGCCGCTCCCCCAGCACATCTCCAGCGGCAGCAAATGGCAGAAAACGGGCAGTTCCATGAAGCGGTCGTGATCGGCGGCGGCCCCGCCGGGCTGATGGCCGCGGAGCAACTGGCCAGAGGCGGGCGCCGCGTCACCCTGTTCGAGGCCATGCCCTCGGTCGGGCGCAAATTCCTCCTCGCCGGCCGCGGCGGGCTCAATCTCACCCATGCCGAAGCGAAGGACGCCTTCCTCGGCCGCTACGGCGAACGCGCGGCGGAACTCACGCCACTGCTCGCCGACTTCGGCGCCGACGCCCTGCGTGTCTGGGCAGACGCACTCGGCGCCGCCACCTTCGTCGGCAGCAGCGGCCGGGTGTTCCCGGCGCAGATGAAGGCCGCGCCGCTGCTGCGCGCCTGGCTCGCCCGCCTGCGCGCCGCCGGGGTGAGCTTCGAGGTACGCCAGCGCTGGCTGGGCTGGAACGCGGACGGCAGCCTGCGCATCGCCGGCGCGGAGGGCGAGCGCGCCATCCGCGCCGGCGCCACCGTGCTGGCACTGGGCGGCGGCAGCTGGGCCAGGTTCGGTGCCGATGGCGCCTGGGTGCCGCTGCTGCGCGGCGCCGGCATCCCGGTCGCCAGCCTGCGGCCGGCCAACTGCGGCTTCGATGTCGCCGGTTCGGCGGGCCAGGGCTGGAGCGTGCACTTCCGCAGCCGCCATGCCGGCGAGCCGGTGAAGCCGGTGGTCGCCCGCCTGCAGGCCGCCAACGGCGAATGGCTGCAGCGCCAGGGCGAATTCGTGGTCAGCGCCGACGGCGTGGAGGGCAGCCTGATCTACGCCCTGTCCGCGCCGCTGCGCGATGCCATCGCCGCCCGCGGCGAAGCGGCGCTGGAACTGGACCTGGTGCCCGGCCGCAGCCTGGAGCGCCTCACCGCCGAGCTGGCGCGCCCGCGCGGCAGCCGCTCTCTCTCCAGCCATCTGCAGGGCCAGGCCGGCATCAAGGGCGTCAAGGCCGGACTGCTGCGGGAGGCGACCACCGCGGAGGAGTTCGCCGCCCTGGCGGCCGAGCCGGCGCGGCTGGCAGCGCTGATCAAGGCTCTGCCGCTGCGGCTGGCGCGGCCGCGTCCGCTGGATGAGGCCATCAGCACCGCCGGCGGCGTCGAGTTCGCCGCGCTGGACGAAAACCTGATGCTGCGCGAGCGCCCCGGCACATTCTGCGCCGGCGAGATGCTGGACTGGGAAGCGCCCACCGGCGGCTACCTGCTCACCGCCTGCTTCGCCACCGGCTACCGTGCCGGCGCAGCGGCCGCGGCCTGGCTGGCCGGCGCAGGAAACTGAGGCCGCCATGTCCGCCGATCTGCGCATCACCTACTACGTGGCCGCCAGCGTGGATGGCTACATCGCCACCGCCGACGGCGGCACCGGCTGGCTCGCGCCCTTCGAGGCCAGCGGCGACGACTACGGCTATGCCGACTTCTACGCCGGCATCGACGCCCTGCTGCTGGGCCGCCGCACCTACGAGCACTGCCTGGGCTTCGGCGCCTGGCCCTATGCGGACAAGCCCTGCCGGGTGTTCTCGCGCGACCGCAGCCGGCGCCTGCATGAGGATGAGGACGCCGACGAAAGCAGCGCCATCCGCATCACCGCCGACGACCCGGCCACCGTCATCGGCGAACTCGCCGCCGCCGGCGCGCGCAATCTGTGGCTGGTGGGCGGCGGCCAGCTGGCCGGCGAGTTCCTGCTGCGCGGCCTGCTCACCGACCTCGTCCTCTCGGTCGTGCCGGTCACCCTGGGCAGCGGCATCCCGCTGTTCGGCGGCGACGCCGCGCCCGCCGCGCTGCAGCTGCGCAGCAGCCGGTTGCACAGCATGGGCCTGGTGCAGCTGCACTACCGCATCGGCAACGGCCAGGACTGAGCAGCTGGTACGGCACCACCGGCGGAAGGTGGCGCGCCGGCCGCGTAGAATGCGCTTTTGTCCGCCCGCCGTCAGCCGATGTCCCCGCTCCGCCGCCCCGAACTCCTCGCCCCCGCCGGCTCCCTCGAAATGATGCGCACCGCCTTCGCCTATGGCGCGGACGCGGTCTATGCCGGCCAGCCGCGCTACTCGCTGCGGGTGCGCAACAACAGCTTCGGCAAGCTGGACGTGCTGGCCGCCGGGATGGAAGAGGCCCGCGCCGCCGGCAAGGCCTTCTATCTGGTCGCCAACATCTACCCGCACAACGCCAAGATCCGCACCTTCGAGGAGGACATGGCGCCGGTGATCGCGCTGCGGCCGGACGCGCTGATCATGGCCGACCCCGGGCTGATGATGATGGTGCGCGAGCGCTGGCCGGAGGTGGACATCCACCTCTCTGTGCAGGCCAACACCACCAACTACGCCTCGGTGCGCTTCTGGCAGTCGGTGGGGGTGAAACGCATCATCCTGTCGCGCGAACTGTCGCTGGACGAGGTTAAGGAGATCCGCGACGCCTGTCCGGAAATGGAGCTGGAGGTGTTCGTGCACGGCGCGCTGTGCATCGCCTACTCCGGCCGCTGCCTGCTCTCCGGCTACTTCAACCACCGCGATCCCAACCAGGGCACCTGTACCAACTCCTGCCGCTGGGACTACAAGCTGCACGAAGCCGCGGATGACGAGGCCGGCGACTCCCGCCCGCTCGGCAAGCTGCCGCTGGGCAATCCGCAGGGCATGGGCACCGTCGGCACCGCGCTGGGCGGCGGCACCCGCCATGCGCAGGGCGCCAAGGTGTGGCTGCTGGAGGAGGGCAGCCGGCCGGGCGAACTGATGCCGGTGGAAGAGGACGAGCACGGCACCTACATCCTCAACTCCCGCGACCTGCGCGCGGTCGAGCATGTGCAGAAGCTGGTCGAGATCGGCATCGATTCGCTGAAGATCGAGGGCCGCACCAAGAGCCCCTACTACGTCGCCCGCACCTGCCAAGGCTATCGCCAGGCGATAGACGACGCCGTTGCCGGCCGGCCCTTCGACCTCGGCCTGCTGGGCCAGCTGGAAGGGCTCGCCAGCCGCGGCTACACCGATGGCTTCTACCAGCGCCACCACACGCCGGAGCACCAGAACTACCTGCGCGGCCACTCGGAATCCGGCCGCAGCCTGCTGGTGGGCGAGGTGGTGGGCTACAGCGGCGAGCGTGGCCTGGCGGAGGTGGAGGTGAAGAACCGCTTCGGCATCGGCGACCGGCTGGAGTTCGTCGCCCCAGCCGGCCCGCGGGACGCGCTCGCCGAGCGCATCGAGGATGCCGACGGCCAGCCGCTCAGCCTGATTCCCGGCAGTGGCCGCCGGGTGTGGCTGCCGCTGCCGGAAGGCGTGGCGCCGGGCGAACCCTGCTACATCGCCCGCTACGTCTGAGAGTTCGAGCCGCGGCCCGAACGCCGGCCGGCGTCAACGAGAAAGGGGCTTTTCAGCCCCTTTCCGCATTCCGGCCCCCGCTTGCGCGGAAACCGCCTCACTCGCCCTCGGTCCGCCGCCAGGCTGGCCGCCAGTCGTTCCAGGCCACCATGCCGGCGAACACCAGCAGGCCGCCCAGCACCGCCACCACCGCCGCAGGCAGCGCCAGCGCCACCACCGGCCAGTGCAGCGAGCGGTCCATCATCGACTGTTCCGGCACCTTGGGATTCACCCAGGCGGTGGCCGGCTCGCCATCCTCCAGCTTGGCCAGGCGCGCATCCATCGCCTTCTCGGTATCCAGGCCGTGGTGCAGGTCGTGGCGGTCGCCGGAGTACCAAGTGCCTTCGTAGCGGTAGCGGTACTCCACCTGCAGCTGCGGCAGCGGGCGATTACGCATGAGATCTGCCGGCATGACCTCGATGTGCTCAACATGGGCAGGTACCGGCACCCACTGGCGGCTGCGCATGGCCTCGGCCAGCGGCATGGCGGCGAAAGACACCACGCCCATCAAGCCCGCCACCAGCAGGAGGATGCCGAGAAACGGCAGGACAATGCGGATCACCGCTTCGAGCAGGCGCAACTTCAGGGGAACATGCGGCATAGGGAGCTGGATCGCGGAAAGTGGCGGCATTCTATGCCGATGGCAGTGGCAACGAAAATCCCGGCCGCCGGCGATCAGCCCGCGGTGGGCCGCCGGGCGGGCGAAATAATTCCAAGGACATATTGCCATTGTCAGATTCCAGCAGCTACGGCCATTTCCGGCGTGGCACAATAGACCGGTCCACGATCGCCCCGCCGCCATGCTCCCTGCCGACGCTTCTTCTCACCCGGTTCCCGACCCGGCCTCCGACTATATCCATGCCGATTGGCTGACCCTGTTCGACAGCGCCAGCCCGGCCGCCCGCCTTGCCATCCGCGACGTAGTACTGGCGCACAAGGCGGAGATGAGCGACGCTTTCTACGCCCGCATGCTGAGCGATGCCGAGGCGCACCCCTTCCTCACCCACGACGAGGTCAATTCCCGCCTGCGCCACTCCATGCAGCGCTGGCTGGAAACCCTGTTCTCCTGTGAGACGCACGAGCAGTTCGGCTCGGCGATGGCGATGCAGCGGCATGTGGGCGAGGTGCACGCCCGCATCGACCTGCCGGTGAACCTGGTGGCGCGCGGCGCCCGCCTGCTCAAGGGCGAGATCGCCCGCCGCCTGCCCGGCAGCGGCCTGGACCGCAACGCGCTGGTGGAAGCGGTGCTGTACGTGGATAACCTGATCGACCTCGCCTTCGAGGTCATGAGTTCCGCCTACGTCGCCTCCCACGAGCGCGCCGCCCGCATCGACGAAGCCTACCGGGTGTTCTCCTACGGCCAGAACATGCCGCTGGAACGCGAACGCCAGCGCGCCTCGCTGCTGGACTGGGAGAACCGCTTCCTGCAGGCCATGGTCACCGCCCGCTCCGGCGACGAGCTGCCGCCCATCCACGGCTCCACCTTCGGCCTGTGGCTGCAGCACAAGGCCATCGCGGTGTTCGAAGGCTCGGCCGAGCTGCCCGCCATCCGCGCTGCGATGGATACGGTGGACCACACCCTGCTGCCGCTGTGCGGCCAGCAGATCGACAACGGCGACCGTGCCGAGGCGCGCCGGCTGGTGAAGGAGATCCAGCACGAGCTCGCCCAGCTCAAGTTCCTCATCGGCGCCCTGTTCGAGCGCTTCGTCGATCTCGAATCCGGCAAGGACGCCCTCACCCAGCTGCTCAACCGCCGCTTCCTGCCCGCCATCCTCACCCGCGAGACCGAGCTGGCGCGCAACCAAGGCAAGGGCTTCGCCCTGCTGCTGGTGGACGTGGACCACTTCAAGCGCATCAACGACGACTACGGCCACGAGGCCGGCGACCGGGTGCTGCAGCAGATGGCCGGCCTTCTGCTGAACAGCGTGCGCTCCGGCGACTTCGTGTTCCGCTACGGGGGCGAGGAGTTCCTGGTGCTGCTGGTGGAAGTGGACCGCCAGCATGCGCTGCGGGTGGCGGAGAAGATACGCGGCCGCATCGAGCAGGAAATCTTCCTGCTGCCGGAAGGCCGCAACCTGCACGTCACCGGCAGCATAGGCATCGCCATGCACGACGGCCACCCGGACTACCAGCGCCTGGTGAACCGTGCCGACGAGGCCCTCTACCGCGCCAAGAACGAAGGCCGCAACCGCTGCGTCGCCGATCCGGACTGAGGTTTCCCCCATGGTCAGCTTTCCGCTGCAGATCGAACCCACCCGGCTGGACGACCCCGGCCACGTCCAGGCCTTCCTCGCCCTGCTGGACCACTACGCCCGCGACCCCATGGGTGGCGGCAAACCGCTAGCGGAAGCGGTGCGCGCCGAGCTGCCGCAGCGCCTCGCCGGGCGGCCCGGCTTCGTCTCCTTCCTCGCCTTCTCCGGGCCGGAAGCCATCGGCCTCATCAACTGCTTCGAAGGCTTCTCCACCTTCGCCGCGCGGCCGCTGCTCAATGTGCACGACATCGTCGTCCATGCCGAACACCGTGGTCGCGGCATCGCCCAGGGACTGCTGGCCGCCGCCGAGGCCGAGGCCCGCGCCCGCGGCTGCTGCAAGCTGACGCTGGAAGTGCTCTCCAACAACCAGCGCGCCCTGGCCGCCTACGACCAGGCCGGCTTCCGCCCCTACGTGCTGGACCCCGCAGCCGGCCAGGCACTGTTCCTGCAGAAGTGGCTTTGACCAGGCGGCGCCGCTAGCGCGCTGCAGCGGCCTCGAGAACGCAGGGCGCCACGGCCGGTCAGTTTCCGGAGGGGCGCCTCAGCCGGCGCGCCTCCACCCCGCAGCACGATCCAACCCGTATCAGGAGACCACCATGGGCGTTCGCGGCCAGGACAGGCAGATCGACAACATCGAGTTCAACGTTACCGACATCGCCCGCAGCAAGGCCTTCTACGGCCAGGTCTTCGGCTGGACCTTCACCGACTACGGCCCCACCTATTGCGAGTTCAGCGATGGCCGGCTCACCGGCGGCCTCACCACCGGCGAACCGCCGCGGCCGGGCGGACCGCTGGTCATCCTCTACGCCGACGACCTCGCCGCCACCCAGGCGCGGCTGGAAGCCGCCGGCGGCAAGGTGATACGCCCCACCTTCTCCTTCCCGGGCGGCCGCCGCTTCCACTTCAAGGATCCGGACGGCTACGAGCTGGCGGTGTGGTCGGCGGCCTGAACGCCCGCCTGCCAGTTCCCCACCCCGAGTAGCAAGAATCCGCAGAAAGCGAATCAGCCGTACCGTACGCTGGGGCGGGAGCACCTTCCCGCCATCTGCGAATGGCCTCCAGCCTTTGGGCTATAATCCAAGGCTTTGTTTTAGCTGAAAAACAGGATTTCGCCGTGCTCGTCGCCGCCAATATCACCATGCAGTTCGGGGCCAAGCCCCTGTTCGAGAACGTCTCCGTCAAGTTCGGCGAGGGCAACCGCTACGGCCTGATCGGCGCCAACGGCGCCGGCAAGTCGACTTTCATGAAGATCCTCTGCGGCATCCTGGAGTCCACCGCCGGCAACATCTCCAAGGACGTGCATGAGCGCATGGCCTACCTGCGCCAGGATCAGTTCGCGTATGAGGACGTGCGCGTGCTCGACGTGGTGATGATGGGCCACGAGGAACTGTGGGCGGCGATCAAGGAACGCGACGCGATCTACGCCAACCCGGACGCCACCGAGGACGACTACATGCACGCCGCCGAGCTGGAAGGCAAGGTCGGCGAGTACGACGGCTACACCGCCGAGGCGCGCGCCGGCGAGCTGCTGCTGGGCGTGGGCATAGGCACCGAGTTCCACAACGGGCCGATGAAGAACGTGGCACCGGGCTGGAAGCTGCGGGTGCTGCTGTGCCAGGCGCTGTTCGCCAACCCGGAAATCCTGCTGCTGGACGAGCCGACCAACAACCTGGACATCAACACCATCCGCTGGCTGGAGGACGTGCTCAACAACCGCGACTGCACGATGGTGATCATCTCCCACGACCGCCACTTCCTGAACCAGGTGTGCACCCACATGGCGGACCTGGACTACGGCACCATCACCATCTACCCGGGCAACTACGACGACTACATGGAAGCGTCGACCATGGCGCGCGAACGCCAGTCCGCCGCCAACGCCCGGGCGAAGGAAAAGATCCAGGATCTGCAGGACTTCGTGCGCCGCTTCTCGGCCAACAAGTCCAAGGCCAAGCAGGCCACCAGCCGCCTGAAGCTGATCGACAAGCTGAAGCCGGAAGACGTGAAGCCCTCCAGCCGCCAGTACCCGTGGATCCGCTTCGACTACGACGAGAAGGACAAGCTGCACCGCCTGGCCTGCGAGGTGGACAACATCAGCTTCGCCTACGAGGGCATGGAAAAGCCGCTGATCAGCAAGTTCTCCATCGCCATCGAGGCCGGGGAACGCCTGGCCATCATCGGCGAGAACGGCGTCGGCAAGACCACCCTGCTCAAGCTGCTGGTGGGCGAACTGACGCCGCAGAAGGGCGAGGTGAAGTGGGCCGAGAAGGCCAAGGCCGGCTATTACGCGCAGGACCACTCGGCCGATTTCGCCGATGACGTCAGCCTCACCGACTGGATCGCGCCCTACTCCCGCATCACCGCCGCCGCCACCGGCGAGGACAACGAGACCCTGCTGCGCGGCACGCTGGGCCGGCTGCTGTTCTCCGGCGACGAGGTGAAGAAGTCGGTGAAGGTCATCTCCGGCGGCGAACAGGGCCGCATGCTGTTCGGCAAGCTGATGCTGTCTCGCCCCAATGTGCTGGTGATGGACGAGCCGACCAACCACCTGGACATGGAGTCCATCGAGTCGCTCAACACCGGCCTGGACAAGTTCGCCGGCACGCTGGTGTTCGTCTCGCACGACCGCGAGTTCGTCTCCTCGCTGGCTACCCGCATCGTCGAGATCAAGCTCGACGGCAGCATCATCGACTACCGCGGCACCTACGAGGAGTACCTCGCCAGCCAGGGCCTGGAATGATGCCGGTCCGGCACTGACCGGCTCCCGCGGGCGGGTTCCTCCGCCCGGCTGCACACACTGCGCCGCCCCCTGGGCGGCGCAGCCGTTTCTGCCGTCGCCGCCCAGCGGCGGCCCCACGACAACCTGGAGAACCCGCCATGCCAGCCTCCCGCATCGTGTTCACCGTCGCCGCCGTGGTGGCTACGCTGTTCGTCCTCGGTACCGCCTTCTTCCCCGGCCGCGCCGCCACGCTCGCCGGCCAATTGCAGGACGGCATCGTCAGCCGCTTCGGCTGGTTCTACATCCTCTCGGTCGCCCTCTTCCTGTTCTTCAGCCTGTGGCTGATGCTGAGCCGCTATGGCCGCATCCGCCTGGGCGACGATGAGGACGAGCCGGACTACGGCTACCTCACCTGGTTCGCCATGCTGTTCGCCGCCGGCATGGGCATAGGCATCCTGTTCTACGGCGTGGCCGAGCCCATGCTGCACTTCGGCGCGCCGCGCTTCTCCGAGCCGGGCAGCATCGCCGCCGCCAAGGAGGCGATGGAAACCACCTTCTTCCACTGGGGCCTCCATGCCTGGGCCATCTACATCGTGGTCGGCCTGTCGCTGGCCTACTTCGGCTACCGCCACGGCCTGCCGCTCACCGTGCGCTCCACCCTCTACCCGCTGCTGGGCGAGCGCATCCACGGTCCGCTGGGGCATCTGGTGGACGTGATGGCGGTGCTGGGCACCCTGTTCGGCATCGCCACCTCGCTGGGCTTCGGCGTGCTGCAGGTGGGCTCCGGCCTGGCCTTCCTCGGCTGGCTGCCGGCCACCACCACCAACCATGTGCTGCTGATCGCCGCCATCACCGCCATCACCATGCTCTCCGCCGCTTCCGGGCTGGACCGCGGCGTGCGCCGGCTGTCCGAGCTCAACGTGCTGCTGGCGATCGCGCTGGTGTGCTTCGTCTTCATCGTCGGCCCCACCGTCTTCCTGCTGTCCACCTTCGTTGAAAGCGTCGGCCTCTATCTGCAGGAGCTGGTGCTCAACAGTTTCCGCACCACCGCCTTCCGCCACGCGGAATGGCAGAAAACGTGGACGATGTTCTACTGGGGCTGGTGGATTTCCTGGGCGCCCTTCGTCGGCATGTTCATCGCCCGCATCTCCCGCGGCCGGACCATACGCGAGTTCATCGCCGGGGTGATGTTCGTGCCCACGCTGTTTGCCTTCTTCTGGTTCGCGGTGCTGGGCAATACCGCCATCCACTTAGACTTGTTCCAGGGCGGCAGGCTGGCCGCCGCGGTGGCGCAAGACGTGCCGACCGCGCTGTTCAAGATGCTGGAGTCGCTGCCGCTGGCGCAGATCACCACCGTGCTGGCGGTGGCGCTGGTGGCCACCTTCTTCGTCACTTCGGCGGATTCGGGCGCGCTGGTGATAGACACCATCGTCAACGGCGGCCGCAGCGACGGCCCGGCCTGGCGGCGCGCCTTCTGGGCAGTGCTCACCGGCGCCATCGCCGCGGTGCTGCTGGTGGCCGGCGGCCTGCAGGGGCTGCAGAGCGCGGCCATCGCCACCGCCCTGCCCTTCGCGGTGATCATGCTGGCGATGTGCGCCGGCCTGCTGAAGGCGCTGCGCGCCGAGCGCGACAGCCCGCGCCCGGCCACGCTGGCGGAAGACCTCGCCCCCGCCGGCGAAGCGCTCAACCTGCCACCGCATGTGGAGGACGACTGGCGCGCCCGGCTGCGCTATGTCGCCGCCCGCGGCCGTGGCGAAGCCGGCCGCGGCATGCGCCACCCGGCGCGGCTGGCGCTGGCCGCCTTCATACGCGAGACGGTGCTGCCGGCGCTGGAGGAGGTGGCCGCCGAGATGCGGCGCAACGGCCGCGAGATCCTCATCGACCGCCATCCGCTGCACGCCGGGGTGACGGTGATGCGCGACGGCCGCGAGGAGTTCTTCTACGTGGTGAAGGGGCGCGTCAGCCAGCGCTACGCCGCCACCATCGCCGACCTGGCGCCGGACGAGGCCGCTCCGGCCGAGGCCGAGATCGTGGTGCGCGGCGGCCACAGCCGCACCTTGCCACTGGAAACGCTGGACCGCAGCTGGCTGCTGGAGGATTTCTCCGGGCAATACGGCCGCTGGATGGGGTGGTGACGCGGCAGGGCACGCCGGAAAAGGCCCGCGCTGAAACGCTGGCGCGGCCCTCTGCGGACGCCGCCCTCAAATGAGGACGCAGCAGCCGCTGTTCGTCGGCGGAGGGGGAAGGACCACCTGGGTCCCCCAACTGATGTTCTGCCCCGCGGTACGGGAGCCGGTGAAAGCCGCCGACATTTCTCCCATGTCGCCATTGAACGAAACCACCCAGGAAACGTTGCGCTGCGGGTTCATGTAGTAATGGATCGTCAGACCCACCAACCCTGAAACGGAATGGGGCACCGAGGGAGGGTGCGAGACCTTGTCCGGCACGATGAGGTAATCCACGTCGCCGGGCTGGGGGCCATTGGTGCCTGCCGCGTTGAACAGGGCGACGGCCGCGCCGGGAACGGTGTCCTGGAACGTCTTGTGATAGCCGGTGATCCTGCGCACGGCGCCGCCGTTGGTGCGGATGAGAAAGCCGGCGATGCACCCGCACAGGTTCCAGGTGAAAAGCCCGGCATACGGACCGCCGGCATCCACCGAGGCGGCGCCATCCATGGCGAAGCAGAAGTAGGCCGCGGCATTGGCGGCGGGATGCTCTATCACCGGGCCGGCGACCGCCGGCGGGTTGGCGTTGGCAAGCAGGTTCCACGCGGTCGTCCCGACGCCGGTATTGACGTTGTAATTCATCGAAAGGCTCTCCTGGTCCGCAGGCTGCATGCCTGCGGAAACATCGGAGCAGATGGAGTGCCGGCCGGCATCACCCGGAAGGGGAATGAAGACGCGCCGCCGCCTGGAAGCCAAGCCGGGGGCAGCTGGCCGCCCCACCGCCAGGCTCCAGCGGATGAGCCATGCGCGGCGCATCGGCTACAATCGGCCGGATATCCAGCGGACGGTCCCATGATCGGCATTCTCCTCATTACCCACGGTACCTTGGGCGAATCGCTGATCCAGTGCGCCTGCCATGTGCTCAACCGGCGCCCGGCGCAGATCGCCCAACTGGGCGTCTCCGCCCAGGACGACCCGCTGGATCTGCTGCCGATCGCACGCCGCATGCTGGTGGAGGTCGATCATGGCGAGGGCGCGGTCATCCTCACCGACATCTACGGCGCCACCCCTTCCAACATCGCCACCAAGCTGCTGCAGCCCGGCCTCGTCGAAGGCATCGCCGGCGTCAGCCTGCCGATGCTGCTGCGGGTGCTCACCTACCGCGAGCGCGATATGGCCACGCTGATCCAGCGTGCGGTGTCAGGCGGTTGCGACGGCGTACTGCACATCAAGTAGCAAACACATAAAACGCATAAAACGACAACCAGGCGGGAACAGGGAAATGCCTAAAGCGGACGCGGAAATCATCAACAAACTGGGCCTGCACGCGCGGGCCTCGGCCAAACTCACCCAGCTCGCCAGCAGCTTCGGCTGCGAAGTCTGGCTGGAGCGCAACGGCCGCCAGGTAAATGCAAAAAGCATCATGGGCGTGATGATGCTGGCGGCCGCCCGCGGCGCCACCATCACGGTGGAAACCGAGGGCCGGGACGCCGACCGCGCGCTGGCGGAGATCCTCGCGCTGATTGCCGACCGCTTTGGCGAAGCGGAGTAGGCCATGCCCTTCACCCTGCACGGTCTGCCGGTCTCCCAGGGTATCGCCATCGGCCATGTGCACCTGGTGTCGCACGCGCTGCTGGAGGTCAATCACTACCACATCTCGCCCAAGCACATCGCCGATGAAGTCGCCCGGCTGGAGGATGCACTCGCCACCGTCCAGGGCGAACTGATCGGTCTCAAGGCGGCCACCACCGCCGGCCAGGGCCACAGCGAGGTCGGCGCCTTCGTCGATCTGCAGCTGATGATGCTGGCCGATCCGATGCTGATAGAAGCCGCCCGCGGCCTGGTCGAGAATCGCCGCTACAACGCCGAATGGGCGCTGGTGGCGCAGATGGAGCTGCTAGTGGAGCAGTTCCGCCAGATCGAGGACCCCTACCTGCGCGAGCGCCAGGCCGACGTCGTCCAGGTGGTGGAGCGCCTGGTCAAGGTGCTGCTCGGCCAGCCCGGGCACCTGCCGCCGCGCCGCCGCGACGGCCTGGGCACCATCGTCGTCGCCCATGACCTGTCGCCGGCCGACACCATCGGTTTCCGCGACCACAATATCGCCGGCTTCGTCACCGATGTCGGCGGCCCCACCAGCCACACCGCCATCGTCGCCCGCAGCCTGTCCATCCCGGCGGTGGTCGGCCTGCACCACATCCGCGACCTGGTGCAGGACGACGAGCTGCTGATCGTCGACGGCACCCGCGGTGTGGTCATCGTCGGCCCGGACGAGGACATCGTCGAGGAGTACCGCCTGCGCCGCGCCGAGCTGGAGCTCGAGCGCTCCAAGCTCAAGCGCCTGCGCGACACCCCGCCCACCACGCTGGACGGCGAGGAAATCGCCCTGCTCGCCAACATCGAAGGCCCGAAGGACATGGCGCAGGTCAAGGCCGTCAATGCCGACGGCATCGGCCTCTACCGTACCGAGTTCCTCTTCATTGGCCGCGACACCCTGCCGGACGAGGACGAGCAGTACGAGGCCTACCGCAGCGTCCTCAAGGCCCTGCCCGGCAAGCCGGTCACCATCCGCACCTTCGACGTCGGCGCCGACAAGGCCCTCAACGGCGCCCACGCCCGCTTCGAGCCCAACCCGGCGCTGGGACTGCGGGCGGTGCGCTACTCGCTGGCCGAGCCCAAGATGTTCCTCACCCAGCTGCGCGCCCTGCTGCGCGCCTCGGTGCACGGCAAGCTGCGCATCATGGTGCCCATGCTCGCCCACGCCCATGAGATCGACCAGACCCTGGCGCTGGTAGACAAGGCCAAGGCGGAACTGCGGGCGGAAAAGGTGAAGTTCGACGAAGGCGTGCAGATCGGCGGCATGATCGAAGTGCCGGCGGCAGCGCTGGCGCTGGGCATGTTCGTGCGCCGGCTGTCCTTCCTTTCCATCGGCACCAACGACCTCATCCAGTACACCCTGGCGATCGACCGTTCCGACGAAGCGGTGGTGCACCTCTACGATCCATTGCACCCGGCGGTGCTCAAGCTCATCGGCGGCACGCTGAGCACCGGCGCCCGCTTTGGCCTGCCGGTGTCGGTCTGCGGCGAAATGGCCGGCGATCCCGCCTACACCCTGCTGCTGCTCGGCATGGGCCTGCGCAACTTCTCCATGCACCCCGGCCACATCCTGGAGATCAAGCAGCAGGTGCTGCGCGCCGACCTCGGCGAACTCGCCCCCAGGGTGCAGCGCATCCTGAAGATGGACGAGCAGGCGCGGGTGCGGGAAGCGGTGGAGCGGCTGGCCGGCTGAACCCCGCATGGTCCCCGCACTGCGGCCTTCCGGCCGTGGCGCGAAATTTCCCCCTGCCGCGCAATCCATGCCAGCGGCGGAGCGCGGCCGCGCCGATTGCGCCCTCCCCCGCCGCCCATTAGAATGGCGCCCTTCCTCCGGCAGGCCCTCCGCCTGCCGTCAGGCGGGCGTCGTATAACGGCATTACCTCAGCTTCCCAAGCTGATGACGAGGGTTCGACTCCCTTCGCCCGCTCCACTCCAACTTTCCATGGTGTTCCAATGACGTCCATGGAGCGTTGCAAGTCATTGTCACAGTTCGGTTTTTCCAGAGAACCCGTTCCAGTGATGTCCAGCGAGATCCACTGACAGCCGGTCAAAACCGGTACATCAAGTGGTACATCTCAATGCGGAGCTTCCCGATTCCGCATTGTTGCTGGGGGAGCCGGGGCTCGATGGGAAACATGGCACTCAACTCGCTTTCAAGGAGTTGGGATCATGCTTTCGGACCTCACGGTTCGCCAAGCCAAGGCGACCGGCAAACCGTACACCCTGGCCGACACAGACGGCCTTTCCCTCTTTGTTTCAGCCACCGGTGCAAAGGCGTGGCACTTCCGCTTCTCGTGGGGCGGCAAGCGCGACCGCATGTCCTTCGGCACGTATCCAGCGCTCTCTCTGAAGGACGCCCGTGCGCTTCGCGATGAAGCCCGCTCGCTGCTCGCCAAGGGCGTCAATCCCCACAGCGAACGCAAGCGCAGGCGGCACGCGATCGTCCTGGCCGGCGAGCACACCTTCATGGCCGTCTACGAGCAATGGCTGGCCCATCGCCGGCTCTCGCTGGAGGAAGGACGGCAGACCAGCCTGGAACAGATCGGGCGCGTCTTCAAGAAAGATGTGTTCCCCTCGCTGCGGCACCTGACCATCTACGAGATCACCCGCGCACACCTGCTGGACATCATCGGCAAGGTGGAAAAGCGCGGCTCGCTGTCGGTGGCCGAGAAGCCGAGGACCTGGTTCACCCAGTTGTTCACCTACGCCACGGTGGCGATTCCAAACATGGGCGATAACCCGTCCAGAGACCTGGAAGTGGTCGCGCTGCCGTTGCCGCCGGTCGAACACAACCCGTTCCTGCGCATGCACGAGCTGCCGGTCATGCTGCAGACACTGCGCAAGTACCGCGGGCGTCTGAACACGCAGTTGGGCATCCGGCTGCTGATGCTCACTGGTGTGCGCACCGGCGAGCTTCGCTTCGCCACGCCCGATCAGTTCGACCTCGACCGGGGCCTGTGGGTCATCCCGGTGGCCAGGCTCAAGCAGCGCAAGCTGCTGACCAAGAAGAAGCGCAAGCGTCTCATCGACATCCCGCCCTACATCGTGCCGCTGTCGGTGCAGGCGCAGGAGATCGTTCGCCACCTGTTGGACCAGTGCAAGCCTGCCCAGGTCCATCTCATCCCGGGCGACTGGTGCCTGAAGAACCCGATCAGCGAGAACACGCTCAACGCCGCGCTCAAGCGCATGGGCTACGAGGACCAACTCACGGGGCATGGCATCCGGGCGACGATCTCGACGGCGCTGAACGAACTCGGCTACCCAAAGAAATGGGGGGACGCCCAGCTATCGCATGCCGATCCAGACAGCGGTGAAGAGGTGAGATCACCCTTCGGATTTCATAGGGTGCTGGCAGCCCGCTGATACCTCCCCCGAACAGGACCGCTCGCAATGGAGCAGCGCGGTCACCAGAACTGCAAGGGGCAGGCATGGGCTGGATTGACTGCCCTCCATTTTTGCATTCAAATATGAATGCTTATTTGACAAATAAGCTCACATTTGAGGCTATAAAAGATGTCTTCTTCCGAGCAAAAGCGCTCTGGTGCGCAAGTGGCGATGCCGCAGCCTGTTGCGCGTGCGCTGCGCCGCCTGGGGCAGGACATCTCGGCGGCGCGGCGCATGCGCCGCCTGAGCCAGGAAGACCTGGCGCAGCGCATCGGCACGTCCCTGAGCACCGTCAGGCGCATGGAAGATGGCTATCCAGGCACCGCGCTGCACACCTTCCTGCGCGCGCTGCACGTGCTGGGCCGGCTCGATGACCTGGCCCAGGCGATGACCCTGGAGAACGATGCGCTCGGCATGGAACTGGTGCGGGAGCAACTGCCGCAGCGGGTACGCACCTCTGCCGGCAGGAAGCGGCAAGCGGCACCCGTCGTCGGCAAAGGCGATGCGCCCGCGCCTGCCGATGACTTGGAAGGCTTCTGATGGCAGCGCCTCGGCCCACACGACGTCCGGACCTCGAAGTCCACCTGGGGGCCAGCGGCTTGGTCGTGGGGCGCCTGCATCTGGGCAGCGGCCGGCGCAGCGCGTTCAGTTACGACGACGGCTGGCTGCAGGATGCCCGTTTCTTCACGCTGTCGCCCGATCTCCAGCCGGTGGCCGGCGTGCAGCATCCCCGGCAGGTGTTCTTCCTCGCGCTGGAGGACACCGCGCCCGACGCCTGGGGCGAGCGTGTGATCCGGCGCGCCCATGCGAAGCTGCGGCAGGAAGACCGCGACACGCCCGCATTGGACCCGGTGGATTTCGTGATGTGGGTGGATGACGAGGCGCGCATCGGCGCGCTGCGCCTGTTCGATCCGCACTCTGGCGCCTACCTGCGCGCCGGAGGCACGAGCCGGCAGGAACCGCCGCTGGTGGAGCTGGACAAGGTGCTCCACGCGGCCCGCGCCCTGGAAGACGGAACGGAAAGCGCGCAGGACCTGCGCTACCTGCTGGGGCAAGGCACCTCGCTGGGTGGTGCAAGGCCGAAGTCCACGGTGCGGGACACCGATGGACGCCTGGCGGTCGGCAAGTTTCCCAGCCAGGCGGACCGGCGCGACGTGATCCGAGGCGAAGTGCTGGCCATGCAACTGGCGGCCAAGGCCGGCATCCGGGTGGCGCCGGCCCGCGTGGAAGTGATCGGCGGCACGGCGGTCGCCGTCATCCGGCGTTTCGACCGCACCGATGATGGCGGCCGCATCCCTTACGTGTCGGCCGCGACGATGCTCCAGTCCGATGGTCGCGACGCGACGCATGCCTACACGGAACTGGTGGACGTGCTGCTTCAGTCGGGCGCCGATCCGATCGCCGACATCCATGAGTTGTGGCGGCGACTGGTCTTCAATTTCCTGATCTGCAACACCGACGACCACCTGCGCAACACCGGCTTCCTGTACGACGCGCGCCAGCGCGGCTGGCGCCTGTCGCCGGCCTTCGACCTGAACCCGATGCCGGGCGACCGTCGGGAGAGCAAGACATGGCTGACCGAGGACACAGGTGTCATCGACAGCCGTGACATGCTGATGGCCGCCGCGTCGTATTTCAGGCTGGATGCTGTGCAAGCGCAGGCGGTCTGGAGTGAAGTGGCCCAGGCCGTGGCGGGCTGGCGCGCAGTGGCCCGGGAATTGGGCATGCGCGGTACCGACCTGCTGGACTTCGAGCCAGCCTTTGCCCAAGAGGGCGGGGCTGGTACATAATCTGGCCTGATTCCGTAGCGCCAACGGAATAAATCCGTTATCAATCAACGATTTGAGTGCGGCGTGATGCTCCCTTCGCCCGCTCCACTCCGGCAATCCGGAAAATACCAGGGAACGTCCAGCAGGTGCCGCCAACCGGTGACGCGTGGATCTGCCCACCTCACACGTCCGCCGACACCCAAAGCGCCTACTCTCGGCCAGGCGCGCCGCTATCCTGCTGGAGCCGGATTCGGATTGTTGCCCGCCAGCTTGCGCAGAAAACCAAATTGCCCGTTCATCGAGCATGGCTCGTTGAAAAGCGAAGGGGCCGCCGCCCTCGGCACGGAGTGCTTGTTGAAGAGGCGGAACGGCTGCGGCCGCAACCCGGGTGTCGGCAGGCTCGCGAGAACGGGCGGCCAGCGGATCAAGCCGAGCTTGCGTCCCGGACGGCGCCAAGGTGGGCGTCCTGGCCCCGGACAGTGGGAAAAGACACCCCCGTCAGCCGCTCCGACGCAGTCCACAGCCTTGCGGCGCTATCGATGTCCAGCGCCAGCGGAGGGGCTTTGGCAATTGCGGGGTAGCCTCGCGTTTCGCTCAGCTTGTCGGGGCCATAGTAGGCACCGCCTCGAGCTTGCGGCGAGGTCGCCGCGTAGAGCGTCGGCAATGCCCCCTGTGCGGCCGGCTGGAACAGGAACCACAGATAGCGACGCGCCATTCCTTGAATGCTCCGTGCGCCGGCCCCGTTGGGCAGCAGATCGGTGCGCGCCACTCCCGGATGGGCCGCGATGCTCTGGATGGCCCAGCCGGCCGCGGCGCAGCGCCGTTGTAACTCCAGCGCGAACATCAAGCAGGCCAGTTTTGACTGGGCATAGGCAGCCATGGGGACGTAGCTGCGCTCGGACTGCAAGTCATCGAAGTTGATCGCCCCGCTGCGCGCGGCGATGCTGGACAGCGTGACAACCCGCGGCCGGCTGCCCGCGCGCAGCAGCGGCAGCAACTCACCGGTCAAGGCAAAGTGGCCCAGGTGATTGGTGCCGAACTGCAGCTCGAATCCGTCGGCGCTCAGCTTCCGCGTCGGCGGCGTCATCACACCCGCGTTGTTGATCAGCAGATCGAGACCATCCACAGAGGCGCGCAGCCGCTTGCCGAAAGCCGCAATCGAATCCAGCCTCGCCAGATCCAGCGCCTCGAAGTCCACTTTCGCGCCGGGGGCGCATTGACGGATCTGATTGACTGCGATCGCGCCTCTGGACGGACTTCGACCGGCGATGATGACCCTGGCTCCGGCACGGGCCAGCGCCAGTGCATCTTCGAATCCAAGGCCGCCAGTGCCGGTGACGACCGCGGTACGGCCACGTTGAGAGGGGATGTCGGCTGCTGTCCAGTGGGTCATGGTAGGGCTCCGGCCCGAGATAAAATCTCGCATTAGGCGCAATATTTTTTGCACCAAGTGCAAATCATGATGCACCATTTTCAGTCCATCAACAAACAACCGATTGCGGGGAACAATCCCGCAGGCGTGGGCTACCCGCCGCAGCGGCTGGCTTGAGCCCGCCGCGGTCAAGGCATCGATCCATGTGCCGCAGGCTCACCAGCCCGCGGCTCATGCCTTGCAGCGGGCTGGTGAGCCTGCGGCGGATCTCCGTCATGCGGCTCGACGGCCGCCGGCGCGTCGCGCGTCTGCGAGCCACCCGAGCGCCGGACGGCGCGACTGGTATCAGCCGGATGGGGTAAGCGCGCGGCCCGCGACATCGGCCGCCGGGACTGCGCACGCCCCAGCCACAAGGCGAGCACCATCCAGACCAAGGCCAGCGGCAGGACCACGCTGGCGAGACCTCCCATCGCCAGCCCGAGCCGCCCCAGCGCACCCTCGGCCTGCGCGCCGGCAACGTCACCCGAGCGGTAGACGAAGGTGTCGATGAAGGCCTTGGCCTTGTACTTGTCCTCGCGGTCGGCCACGGTGAACAGCGTCTCGCGTGCCGGCTGGGCGATGGCGCGCTGTACCGCACGGGTGAGGGCCTCCAGCAGCACCAGCACGGCGAAGGAGCCGTAGATGGCGAGCCCGATGAAGCCCAGCGCAGTCGCAGCCGGCAGGATCGCCAGCGTGACGCCCAGGCCGAAGCGCGTGATGACCCGTCCGGCCAGGGTGAGCTGCAGCATCAGCACCGCGACATGCGTCCACATGTCTATCCTTCCCAGCAGGGCTGCCCGCGCGTCGACCCCGTCGGCGATCCCGGCCACCATCTGCAGGCGGGTGAAGTAGACGAAGGTGACCATCACCGCCGTCAGCATCACATAAGCCGCGACGCCGCCCAGGTAGGCGGAGCGGAACACCGCGTGAATGCCAGCCCAGGCGCTGCCGCCGATGCGCCCCGTCTCATCCGTGCGCGGCGACGCGGCTGCGCCAGGGCTTGTTCCGCAGCCGGGCGTGAGCCATAGCAGCGACCATGCCAACAACATGCCCAGCAGCAGGAAACCGCCGGCGACCAGCAGCAGGCTGGCCGTGCCCAGCGATTCGGCCAGTTCCGATGCGAGCCAGGGGCCGAAGATGGCGCCGGCCGTGCCGCCGATCGAGATCAGGCCGAAGAAGCGCTTGCCCTGGTCGCTGGTGAAGCGCTCGACCAGCAACGCCCAGAACACCATCGTGGCGAACAGGTTGAACACGTTGAACCAGATGTAGAACACCTGGCTGCTGGCCTGGCTCACCACGCCGGGTGCGTATCTCATCAGCCCCCAGAAGCCCGCCAGGCTCAGTACCAGGGAGCCATATGTCGCGCCGATGAACTGCGGCCGCCGCAAGCGGCTGACCAGCCATCCGAACAGCGGATTCACCGCCAGCGTTGCCGCCGCCGTCACAACGATCAGGCCGCGCACGCTCTCGATTCCGCGCTCCAGCCCCAGCGCATCCCGCGCGGGCCGCAGCAACATCAGCGCGGTCAACACGGAGAAGAAGAACAGTGCCGCAACCAGCACCGGTGCGATCTCGCCACGACGGATGTTGAACACCCGCACCCACAGGCGCGGGCGGTGCACGTTTGCCATGCGGGTTCGACTCATGAGGAGTTCCTGGCCGCCTCGACGCCCAAAAAGCGGACAGGGGATGGACGGCGATCCGATCAGCGGCCGGGCGCGGGGAAACGCGTACCGGTGAGCTCTTCAGTGATCGCCCACAGGCGTGCAGCGGCCGCGGCATCGCTGGCCAGCGGGGGAACGCTTGCCAGGCCGAGCGGCCCGGCGACCTCGTTCGGGCCGGTCGGACCGTAGTAGCTCCCGCCCCGCGCGTCAGCCGCGGTGGCGGCATACAAGGTGGGGATGGCGCCTTGGGCGGCCGTCTGCAGGTTCGGGCGCATGGCGGACCATTGGCGCCCCTGTTCGCTGTCCAGGCCCGGGCCGCGCGCAACCAGTTCGGTCACCGCGATGCCGGGGTGGGCGGCCAGGCTCTGGATGCCCCAGCCTGCGCCATCGCTGCGCCGCTGCAGTTCAAGGGCGAACATCAGGCACGCCAGCTTCGACTGGGCGTAGACGGCATAGGGCTCATAGGCCTGGTCGAATTGAAGATCGCCGAAGTTGATCCGGCCGCGGAGGGCGGCAACGCTCGACAGCGTCACCACCCGGGGTGAGTCGCTCTTGCGCAGCAGCGGTAGCAACTCGGCCGTCAGGACGAAATGGCCGAGATAGTTGGTGGCGAACTGCATCTCGAAGCCGTCGGCGGAAGTGCCGCGCGCCGGCGTCGCCATGATCGCGGCGTTGTTGATCAAGCCGTCGAGCCGGGGCAGCGTGCCGCTGAGGCGCTGGCTCAGCGCGCGGACCGAGGACAGATCGGCCAGATCGACGTGCTCGAACTGCACCTTGGCACCGGGCACTTCCTGCCCGATCCGGTCGATCGCCTCCTGCCCCCGTTGCGGGTTGCGCGCGGCGATGACAACCCGGGCGCCAGCGGCGGCCAGGGCCTTCGCATCCTCGAAGCCCATGCCGCTGGTTCCACCGGTGACCAGGAAGACGCGCCCCTCCTGGGAAGGCATGTCCGCCAGGCTCCAGTCGGGTTTCGGCGCGCCCTGCGCCAGCGCCCCGCCCACGGCAAAGGCGCAGCCCAGCAGCGCGCCGAAGGCGGCCAGGCGGTTGCGCCACCCGGCGCGGGCGGCCCGCCTGTTTCCCATTTGCTGTTCGTTCATCATCTTTCGGCTCCCGTGCTTGCTTGAATATGTGCAGCGAGGATCGGACGCGCCTGCTCATTCCCGGCGCCTGCCAATGTCGTCGAGGGCTCCATTCCCGGAAGCCTGAGCCCGCCCGAGGGTGGAGGCTGAACGTCGCAGCCCAGCCGGCTAGCCTGCTCCGAGAGAAGCGCCAATCGCCTTTCGGCATCACTGGCAGCAGAAGCGGCATGGCCATAGCGAGCCGCCACGATGAGGGGAACGACGACATGCCATGCCTCGCCCTTGGCGTGATCCGCCAGCGCTTTGGTCGCGTTTGCCTGCTCCTTCTGCTCCGCGACTTGAGCGCAAGACAGGGTTCCGAACCCCGCTTCGGCCAGCGTGCTCTCCGGGATATGGGCGCAAGCGGTCAGGAGCACCGGGGCAGCCAGCGCCGCCACGAGCTTGGCAAAATATCCTTCTGACATTGCCCCCCCGGCGGGCGCGGCCAGGCGTCCCGGCCCTCGCCGACGGGGCCGGGCGCGATCAATCTCCCTGGCCCTTGCCGTGGCAACGCGTGCCAGGCTGGTGAATGTGCGTATGGCTATGTTCACTGCGCATCCTCATTGTCATGTGTTGATCGGCGCGAACTGACCAGGCTGCTCATGCGCGGGAAGTGGCGTCCTGGGTCGCGGATGGTCCGGGGAGTTCACCCATCACCTCCGGGGGGCATGGCGTCGCCTGCGCTGGCGTCACCCGCCGCGCGTGCGCCCGCCCGAGCCAAAGGCCGAGCGCGGCCCATGCCAGCGCCAGCGGTACGACCACGCCGACCAGCCCGCCCAAGGCCAGCCCCAGCCGTCCGAGCGCGCCTTCGGTCTGTGCCCCGATGACATCGCCAGTGCGGTACATGAAGGTGTCGACGAAGGCCTTGGCCTTGTATTTCTCCTCACGGCTGACCACGGTGAACAGCGCTTCCCGCGCCGGCCGGGTGAGGCCTCGCTGCAGCGCACGGGTGGTGGCCTCGAGCAGGATGAGCACCACGAAGGAGCCGTAGATCGCCAGCCCGATGAAGCCGAGCGCGGTGGCCACCGGCAGGATCGCCAATGCCACGCCGAGGCCGAAGCGCTGGATGATCTTTCCGGTCAGGGTGAGTTGCAGGAGCAGCACCGCGAGCTGGGTCCACATGTCGATGTTGCCCAGGATCGCCGCACGCGCATCCGTGCTGCCCGCCACCGCCGCCACCATCTGCAGGCGGGTGAAGTAGATGAAGGTTGCCAGCACCGTCATCAACAGGATGTAGCCGGCGATGGCGGTCAGGTAGCGCGAGCGGAACACCGCGCGCAGGCCTGCCCAGGCGCTGCCGCCGATGCGCTCGGCCTCACCCGCGAGCCCGGCCGCGGTGGCGGATGCTCCCGGGCCGGCCCGATCGGGTGCGGTGCGCACGAGCAGCCAGGCAGCGGCCACGGCCAGCAGCAAGAAGCCGCCGGCAACCAGCAGCAGACTCGGCGTGCCCAGTGGTTGCGCGAGTCGCGAGGTGAGCCAGGGCCCAAAGATCGCGCCCAGCGTGCCGCCTATCGAGATCAGGGCGAAGAAGCGCTTGCCCTGGTCACTGGTGAAGCGATCAGCCAGCAGCGCCCAGAACACCATGGTCGCGAACAGGTTGAACACGCTGAACCAGACGTAGAACACCTGGCCGCTGCCCCGGCCGACCGCGCCAGGCGTGAACATCAGCAGCGCCCAGAAGCCCACCAGGCTGAGCACGAAGAAGCCGTATGTCGCGGCGATGAACTGCAGTCGCTTGAAGCGGCTGACCAGCCACCCGAACAGCGGATTCACCGCCAGCGTCACGACCGCCGTGCCGATGAACAGCCAGCGGATGTTCTCGATCCCGCGCTCCATGCCCAGCGCGTCTCGCGCCGGCCTCAGCAGCATCAGGGCGGTCAGCACCAAGAAGAAGAACAGCGCCGCGATTAGGACCGGCCCGACCTCCTCGCGGCGGAGGTTGAACAAGGCCCGCATCAGGCGCGGCGCCGCGGTAGTGGCTTGACTCATGGGAAGAAGGCCCTGGCTCGGAGGAGGTCGTAAGAACGCGCGTTGATGTTCATTCCGGGCGGCGCGACGGGAAGCGGGTAGCGCTGAGCTCCTCGCTGACGCTCCACAGCCGGGCAGCCACCCCGCCATCCGTCGCGGCAAGGGGCACGCTGGCAAGACCGAGCGCGCCTCGCGCTTCCAGAAGACCGGTGGGCCCGTAGTAGGCGCCCCCCACGACCTCCTGCGCGGTGGCGGCATACAACGTCGGCACCGCGCCTTGTGCAGCCGTCTGGAAAAAGCGCCACAGCGGCGTGCTTCGGCCTTGCGACGGCAGCAGATTGGTCCGCGAAAGCCCCGGATGAGACGCGATGCTTTTCAGGCCCCAGCCAGCCGCATCGCTGCGCCGCTGCAGCTCGAAAGCGAACATCAGGCACGCCAGCTTCGACTGCTGGTAGGCAGCCTCCGCATCCCAAGCCCGTTCAAACTGCAGATCCTCGAAGTGGATCGCACCCCGGTGCGCGCCGATACTGGACAGCGTGACCACGCGTGGCGCATCGGCCTGCCGTAACAAGGGCAGCACTTCCGCCGTCAGGACGAAGTGCCCCAAGTAATTGATGGCGAACTGCGTCTCGAACCCTTGGGCCGAACTGCCTCGCTGCGGCGGCTGCATGATGGCCGCGTTGTTGATCAGGCCATCCAGGCGGGGCAGCGTGGCCTTGAGCCGCTCGGCCAGCGCCCGGACCGAGGCGAGATCGGCCAGGTCCAGCGCTTCGAACTGCACACGCGCACCGGGTGTTTCCTGCCGGATGCTCGCGATCGCCTCCTCCCCGCGCTCTGGATTGCGCGCCGCGATGACCACCTGCGCGCCTGCGGCCGCCAGCGCCTTGGCGCTCTCGTAGCCGATGCCGCTCGTCCCGCCGGTAATCAGGAGGATGCGCCCCTGCTGGGCAGGCATGTCGGCCAAGGCCCAGTCTGGCTTGGGCTGCCCCCCTACCACCGAAGCGCCGCCAGCGCACGCGGAAAGCAACAGCGTGCCAACGACGGCGAGGGAGGCTCTCCACTGGGAGCACGGCCGGGGCGACCCTTTTTCAGCAATGAACGCCGGATGGCCTCGCCGGAGAGGCGTGCCGGAAACCGTCCGGCTGATCGCGTTCCGGGCCTCGCGGGGAGCGGGAAGGGAGAAAAGCATTGGGGGCATGGCAGCGCGCCTGAAGAGTTGTTGCGGGTGATGCAGTGTTTTCCGGCGCGATTAAATTGGGTTTAAGTCGATCGACGCGGCGCGGCCGCCCCGTCTGGAGCTGTTTGGAGCGCAGGACTTAATCCGGTATTAATGCCGGCGATGCACGATTGCCGATCCCCATTTCCACAACGCGCCCTGCCATGGATGCGATCCTTCTCGTCGAAGACGACCACATGCTCGGCCAGGCGCTGACCGCCGCGCTCGGCCAGGAGGGGTGGCGCGTCGCTCATTGCGAGGACGCGGGATCCGCGCGACTGGCGCTGGTCGATCACGCCTTCGTCGCAGTCCTGCTCGACCTCGGCCTCCCCGGCGGCTCCGGACTGGAGGTGCTGACGGCGATGCGCGGTCATTACGATCCGACGCCGGTCCTGATCATCACCGCGCGCGACCAACTGAGCGATCGCGTCCGCGGCCTCGACGCCGGCGCGGACGACTACATCGTCAAGCCATTCCAGCGCGACGAGATGCTGGCGCGCCTGCGCGCGGTGCTGCGCCGCAGCCGTGGAGCGGTGACACCGGTGCTGCGCTGGCGCGACATCGAGATCGACCCCGCCGCGCGGACAGTGACCCGCGGCGGCCAGCGGATCGCGCTAAGCGCGATCGAGTTCCGCCTGCTGCTGTCGCTGTTCCAGTCTCGCCGCCGGGTGCTCAATCGCGACCAGTTGCAGGACCGCCTGTATGGCAGCGACACAGAAATCGGCAGCAACACCGTCGCGGTCTACGTGCACCAACTAAGGCGCAAGCTCGGCGACGACATCATCGTGACCGAGCTCGGCTATGGTTACCGCGCCGGGGATGAAGACTGAATGCGCGCGCTGCGCACGCGGCTGCTGCTCGCGCTGGCGGCGGTACTGCTCGCCGCCTGGGGCAGCTGGTTCGCGCTCCAGTACATCGACATGATGGCGCGGCAGGACGGCGAGGCCAACGCCATGGTGCGCAGCATCGCCGAACAGTTGCTGCTGTCGCTGCCTTCCGACATTGCGACGGCGGGCCAGCAGCGGCAGTTCGTGCTGGACGGCGAGACGATTCCTGTCAGCGGCAAGTTCTCCGCCCTCGGCTTCCAGGTCTGGGAGCATGGCACCCACCGCCGGCTGGTGTCGTCGCGGCCGGCGCCGGAGCATGCGATGGCGCCGGATTTCGCCGACGGTTTCACCGCGACGACCATCGCCGGCGTGCCTTGGCGCGTGTTCGCGATCAGCGACACGCAGCACCGGGTGCAGGTGCAGGTCGGGGTACCGGAGGCGGCCATGCGGGCGGAGTTGAAGCGCTGGTTCAACGCCAGCCTCCTGACCGCGGTGTCCCTGCTGTTCGGCATAGGCATCGCGATCTGGGCGGTGATCCACTGGTCGCTGCGACCGGTGCTACGGGTCAGCGAGTCGCTCGCAAGGCGCGCGCCGCTCGACCTTGCGCCCCTGCCGGAACGCGGGCTGCCCGACGAGTTCACCCCGCTGGTGCGCGCGTTCAACCACTTGATGGCGCGGCTGGCACAAACGCTCCAGCACGAGCGCGAGTTCCTCGGCGAGGCTGCACATGAGCTGCGCACCCCCCTGGCCGCCCTGCTGGCTCAAGCGCAGGTGCTGCAGCACGCTGGCGACCGCGACGAAGCGCGCGAAGCGCTCGACCACCTCATCGCCGGAATAGAACGCACCTCGCGGCTGGCGCAGCAACTACTCGACGCCGCCCGGGTGGATGCCGGCGGCGCCGCCACGCGCGCCGAGGACATCGATCTGGCGCTGGTCGTGGGGATGGTGGCGGACGAGTTCGAACTGATCGCCCTGCGCGGGGGCCAGTCGATCGAAGTCGAGGCGGAGCAAGCGCCCGTGCACGGCGACATCGACGACCTTGGGATCCTGGTTCGCAACCTGCTCGACAACGCGCTGCGCCACGGCCGCCGAGGCACACGCGTGCGGCTGGCGACCCGGCTCGAGAGCGAGGGCAAGGCGCGTATGGCGACCCTGATGGTTGCCGACGATGGTCCAGGCATTCCGGACGGCGAGAACGAGCGGGTTTTCGAACGTTTCTACCGCGCAGGCAACGGCCATCGCGCGCAAGGCATCGGCATGGGCCTGTCGCTGGTCGAACGGGTGGTCGCCTCGCACGGCGGACAGCTGCGCTGCGGCACCGGGCTCGACGGCCGCGGATTCGGCGTCGAGATCCGCTTGCCGGCCGCTGCGGGGAACTCCTCCCCACCTGAGCGCGGCCAGTAGCCGCTGGCAGGAGCGCCCCGCTCCACACCGGGTGGCGCCCCCGCCTCCGCAGCCCACGCCAATGCCGATGGCGCGGGGGCGGGACAGCTCCGCTCTTCCCGCGGCAAGCTCTCCTCACGCCACCGGCGCAGACCGGGACCATCGGCCCGATGGCGCTGCCGGAGAGGGTGAGCGCCTGGCCACCCCGGGCGACAAACACCCAGCCCAGGCGCCGAGAAGCGTCTCCGGGCGAAGCCTTGCGCTTTGCCGCGCGGAAGAAAGGAAGGTAATCTAGGTGCATGATTAAATGCACTTAGTTTCGCCTTTGCCGCACTCGGTGCATTCAGTGCAATTGCGCAACGAACCATTCAGGAATGCTGGAAATCCATCCCCCCGCGGGCATTGCACCGAAAGAAGGCTTGCGCGAACGCAAGCGCCGCGAGACCCGGCAGCGCATCGCCGAGGTTGGCCTGCGCCTGTTCCTCGCCAAGGGGTACGACGGCACGACGCTGGACGAGATCGCAGCGGCGGCAGGTATCTCTCGCCGTGGCTTTTTCTCGTACTTCAAGTCGAAAGACGACGTCATGGTGTTCTGGATGGAAAGCGGTTCGGCCAGTCTGATCGCCGATCTGTTGAAGACATCGCCCGACGTACCGCCACTGGATGCCGTCCGCGACGTCATGGTGAAACACATCGCCAGCAATACGACCGAGCAGATGACCGCCATCGACAATCTCATGCTGTCGAGTGAATCGCTGCTTGCCCGCAAGCAGGCTTACTACGCGGAACAGGAGCGGATGCTCTTCAGCGCATTGTGCGAAGTCTGGCGGCAGCCCGAGCGCCGCGGGGCGCTGCGGATGGTCGCCATGGTGTCCATCGGCGTAATGAGAATCGCGCTTCAGGCCTGGCGGGAACAGACCGGCCAGCGAAAACCGGCGGCCAAGTTCCTGCGGGAGGCCTTCGATAGCCTGAAATCCGGGCTTTAACCGTGCGCCAGGATCGCATCCGGGTCGAAGGAGGGGCTGGCAGTTATGGCTTCCCTTTTCCGCTGCGGAGCCCGGTTGCAAGGCCGGCGTCCGGCACCGGGAGGGTTCACAGCAGGTTTTCCTCGGCAGCCTGATAGACGGTTCTTACGCTGGGCTGGAAGCCAAGGCGACGAGCCAACGCTCCGCTGACACGAAGATGCCAGGGATTTCCCAGCGGCTCGGACGCAGGCTCCATCGTTTCGCCGACCAGTTCGGCCAGTTCGTAAAGTGAGGTCGGCGCGTCGTCGGTAATGTTGACGATGTGCCTGTCCATCGCACCGGATAGGGCGAGTTCCATGGCGACGGCAATGTCGCGATGATGAATCATGCTCATTGTTTTCGCGGGATGGAATTTGGCACGGGCCGCGAGTCCGGGGAGTTCCTCCAGATGTCCGTCCTGGTCGCCGTAAACGAAGCCGAAGCGCAGGATCGACCAGTTCAGCCCGCTTTCACGCAGTTCCTTTTCGGCCGCGATCTTGCTGGCCGGGTAAGCGTGCTTCGGGTCGGTGGCATCATCCTCACGACCGGGGCGCGGACTGTCCATGTCATACACATTGGTGGTGCTCGCCATGATGAAACGCGCCTCTGGCGCATATCCCTTCGCTGCAGCGACCAGGTTGCGTGTTCCATCGAGATTGCTCTTCCAGATCATGTCCGTATCCGGGCTGCGGAACACCGCCGCGAGGTGGATGATCGCCGAGACGCCTTGAACCGCCCGAACCAGGGATGCAGGCTCAAGCAGATCACCCTCCACCGCAGCAACCCCGGCGGGCGCGGCCTTCCCGGCGCGCATGAGCGCCCGGCAATCCCTGCCAGTTTCAGCAAGGCGGGGCAGAAGCCGCGCACCCACAAGACCGCTTGCGCCTGTGATCAAGATCGTCATACGCCCGCAGCTCTCTGCAGAAGATTTTCAAGCCGCCCGGTTGCTGTCTGGAGCACCCGGATGGCGGTAGCGATGTCGGCCGCGTCAATGCCATCGAATGCCGCCTCGCGAATGAAGGTGAGATCGGGCAGTCCGCCCCACAGCTTCGTCCCCCCTGCCGTTAATTGGAGAAGTTTCTGACGCTGATCGGTTCGGTCCGGCACCTGGTCCACCAGGCCCTTGCGTAGGAGCGTTGCCACGATCCCGCTCATCGTCGCCCGTTCGATCTGGAGCATCTCCACCAGATCGCGCTGCCTGGTCGGGCCCTCGTGAGCCAGCTGGTACAGCACATACCACTGGGTGGAGCCGAGATCGAAAGGGCGTAGTGCCGAATCCATGACGGCACGGCCCGCGAAGTAACACCGCTTCGTCCAGAGCCCCACTGCGTCACGCCCCGATTCCATCTGCCCATTGGTCACCATAGAAGCCCCTCAAGTCGCTTGGTACCTTACAATTTTTGATAGGTACCAAACAAACTGTCAAGGAGAATCGGCGGGACCGAGCCTTGAGAAAACCCTAGTGAGGATCTCGGCCCCTACGGGGAGGCAGGCCGCATCAACTCAGATGACATAGGGACTAGCCATCCCGCCCGGCTTGCGGGCCCGGCACTATTCCTGACCACCGAGAGCATCCGGTGAACCTTGGCTTGCGCCATCGAGACCGGAGGCCCGGCCGTTCGGAGCCGGTCTCGGATGCCGGCCATACTGCCGTGGCGACACGCCCATGACCCGCTTGAACGCCATGCTGAACGCGCTTTCCGATTCGTAACCGAGAGACAGCGCAATGGCGGAAACGGAATCGTGGCTGTTCTCCAGCCTGTGTCCCGCCAGCAGCATGCGCCAGCGCCTCACGTACTCCATGGGCGAGCTTCCCACCGTCTCCCTGAATTTCTCGGCGAACGCCGAGCGCGACATGCAGGCGCGCTCGGCCAGCGCCTGCAGGGTCCAGCGATAGGCCGGATCGGCATGGACCGCGCCGATGGCGGGCCCCAGCTGCTTGTCCGCGACCCCAAAGAGCCATCCGGAGCCGTTCATTCCCCCTTCTTTCACATGCAGCCTGAGCGCTTGGACCAGCATCATGTGGGCAAGATGCTGGGCGATCAGGAAACCGCCGGGTTCGGCGTCGCGCAGCTCCTGCATCATCCGCTCCACCGCCCAGCGCATCGCCGCCTGTTCCGTCGCGTTGCGGATGTGCACGATGGCCGGCAACAGGCCCATCAGCATGTCGGCATGGCCGCCGCTGACGCCGAACCGGCTGCCGACGAGCAGACAGCTGCCCCCGCCATTGATCGTGACGACGCCACCGGGGCGTGGGGGTGGAAAGTAATTGCGGGAAGGCTCGGGGGGCAGCGCCATGTCGCTTGCCAGCCGGAACGGGCGGCCGCTCGGCAACACGAAGCAATCGCCCTTCTCCAGATGCGCGGCGCCGGGAATCCCATCGACCGCCAGCCAGCATTCGCCGGACACCACGGCATAACACTTGATGAGCTTGTCCTGATCCGGGAACTGGATCGACCAGTTCCGACCGGCATCCACGCCGGCGGAAACGTAGCTGCGCGGTTTCAGCAGCGAGAGCACGTCTGAGAGCGGGTCCATGGCCTCTTGTGGGCGATTGCAAAGGCAACCCGACTCTATCGCACCGAGCGGACAACGGGCGGCCCCGGCGGGATGCGGATGCCGGCGATCGAGGCTAGCGACGGCGCCAGCGCATCGCCGGACCAGCGGGCGCCGGGTGGAACTCGATCACCTCGGCCTTGAAGTATCGCTTTTCTGGACGATCGACGAAGTATTGCGGACTGATCAGCATGGTTCGTACAGGCATGCCTCCCTATCCTTCGTCGACGGCCTGAAACCGGCCGGCTAACCAGGAGATGGAAGGTGGACAGCAAGGACATGCGCTGCAACGAGCATGACGCGGATACCCGGGATGCCCCCGATGGATGGCGCCGCCGCTTCCTCGGCAGCCTTGCGCTGGGTACCGGCGCCGGCGTGGCCGGAAGCCTGGGCCTGGGCGTGGCAGGGCTTGCGCATGCGGCAACGCCACCGGCCGGCGCCCGGATCGTGGTGACCGCGCCCACGGGCAACATCGGCGCGCAGGTGCTGACGAACCTGCTGGCCGGCGGCGCAAAGGTTCGCGTGATCGCGCGCGATCCCGCGAACCTGGCCGCACAAGTGCGAGCACGGGTGGAAGTCGTGCAGGGCTCGCATGGCGACGCCAGCGTCGTCGACCGGGCCTTCGAGGGTGCCGACAGCGTGTTCTGGCTTTGTCCGCCCGAGCCTGGCGCCAAGAGCGTCAGGGCCGCCTATGTGGAGTTCACCCGGCCGGCCTGCGAGGCGATCACGCGGCACGGGGTACGCCGCGTGGTCGGCATCACCGCGCTGGGCCGCGGCACGCCGATGGCGGCGAATGCCGGGCATGTCACCGCCTCGCTGGCGATGGACGATCTGATCGCGGAAACAGGCGTGGCTTTCCGCGCACTCGCCATGCCTTCGTTCATGGACAACATCGCCCGGCAGGCTGCCCCGATCCGCGACCAAGGCATGTTCTTCCTGCCGATCGACGGCGACCGCAAGCTGCCGGCAGTCGCCAGCCGCGACATCGCATCCGTCGCTGCCGGACTACTGCTAGACCCTTCCTGGGACGGCAGCGGAGAGCTGCCCGTACTCGGCCCGGAGGATCTGTCCTTCAACGACATGGCGCGCATCATGTCGGAGGTCCTCGGCAAACCCGTGCGCTATGGGCAGATCACGCTCGAAGCCTACAAAGCCGGCTTCGTCCAGCGTGGCATGTCGGACGCCATGGCCCAGGGCATGACCGACATGGCGAGGGCCAAGAACGAGGGTCTCGACAATGGCGTATCGCGCACGCCCGGAAACAGTACCCCCACCCATTTCAGACAGTGGTGCGAGGAGGAATTGAGGCCGCGGGTCCTCGGCTAGCGAAGCGGACAGCGGACACCGGCGCGGGCGGACAAGAATGCACCCGGCCTGGCGTTCGGCCAGCGGCCTGATACGCAATCAATGGAAGGCTGCGAAAGACCCGCCCGCTCGGGGCAGAGCCTTTCCGGCGGCCCTGGCCGCGGCCGGACTGAGCTCTGCGTCAGGACGGGCGATACACCGGATGGCGGCGGCACAACCCGACCACCTGTTCCCGCACCCGGTCGCGCACGAGCCGCAGCGCATCGCCACCGGCCTCCAGGCTGTCCAGCACGTCGCACAGCCAGCCGGCGAGCCGCTCGCAGTCGTCGGCCCCGAAGCCACGCGTGGTCACGGCCGGAGTGCCGATGCGCAGCCCCGAGGTGACGAAGGGCGAGCGCGGATCATTGGGCACCGAGTTCTTGTTCGCGGTGATGTAGGCCTCCCGCAGGGCGGCATCCGCCTCCTTGCCGGTGTATGGCCGGGCGGAGAGGTCGATCAGCATCAGGTGGTTATCGGTGCCGCCGGAAACGATACGGTAACCCCGCCGCTGGATGACCGCCGCCATCGCCCTGGCGTTGGCCACCACCTGGCGCTGGTAGGCCTTGAACTCCGGCTGCAGGGCCTCCTTGAAGGCAAGCGCCTTGGCGGCGACGAGATGCATCAGCGGCCCGCCCTGGATGCCGGGGAACACCGCGGCGTCCAGCTTGCGGTGGAAGGCGTCGTCCTGCCCCTTGGCGAGGATGATGCCGCCGCGCGGGCCGCGCAGGGTCTTGTGGGTGGTGCTGGTCACCACATGGGCGTGGGGCAGGGGATCCGGGTATTCGCCTGCCGCCACCAGCCCGGCGACATGCGCCATGTCCACCCAGAAGAGGGCGCCCACCTTGTCGGCGATGGCGCGCATGCGGGCCCAGTCCTTGTGGCGGGAGTAGGCGGAGAAGCCGCCGATCAACATCCTCGGCCGGCTCGCCAGCGCGATCCGCTCCATCTCGTCGTAGTCGATCAGCCCGGTATCCGGGTCCAGCCCGTAAGGCACGATGCGGTAGTGCCGGCCGGAGAAGTTGGACGGGCTGCCGTGGGTCAGGTGGCCGCCCTGCGCCAGGTTCATGCCCATCACGGTATCGCCGGGCGTGGTCAGCGCCAGAAAGACCGCGGCGTTGGCCTGGGCGCCGGCATGCGGCTGGACGTTGGCGTAGTCGCAATCGAACAGCGTCTTGAGCCGCGCGATGGCCAGGCGCTCGGCCACATCCACATGCTCGCAGCCACTGTAGTAACGCCTGCCGGGATAGCCCTCGGCGTACTTGTTGGTGAACACCGAGTTCTGCACCGCCATCACCAGCGGGCTGGCGTAGTTCTCCGAGGCGATCAACTCGATATGGTCCTCCTGGCGGCGTTCTTCATCCCGGAGGGCAGCCGCCAGTTCCGGGTCGAAGCCGGCCAGGGTCAGGGAAGCGTCGTACATGGCATGCGTCCTCAAGCTCTTTTGCCGAGCGCCGGGCTGCCCAAGGAAACGGTGGCATCCCCCGCCGCCAGCGCCTGCCGCGGCAGGCGCCCGTTGAGCACCGCATGGGCGACGAGCCCGATCAGCAGGCCCCAGAACGCGCCGCCTATGCCCAGCAGGGTGATGTTGGCGGAGGCGGCCAGGAAGGTGATCAGCGCCGCCTCGCGGGTCCGGGCGTCGGCCAGCGCGCTGGCGAGGCTGCCGCCTATTGTGCCCAGCAGCGCCAGGCCCGCCAGCGTGGTGATGAAGGTGGCCGGGAAAGCCATGAAGATCGCTGCCAGCGTCACGCCGAACACGCCCACCAGCACGTAGAACACGCCTGCGGCAATACCGGCGATCCAGCGCCTGGAGGGGTCTTCGTGGGCCTCGCGGCCGGTGCAGATGGCGGCGGTGATGGCGGCGATGTTGAAGGCATGCGAACCGAAGGGCGCCATCAGCAGCGAGCCCAGCCCGGTAATGGTCACGATGGGGTTGGCGCTGGTCTTGAAGCCGTCGTTGCGCAGCACCAGCATGCCGGGCATGTACTGGCCGGTCAGGGTGATGAGGAACAGCGGCAAGGCTACGCTCAGCAAGGCGTTGAGCGAAAACACCGGCATCGTGAATACCGGTGCGGCCAACTCCAGGCCGAGCCCGGACAGGTCCACCCGCTGCTGCAGCAGCAGCATGGCCAGCCCCAGCACCAGGATGCCCACCACCGCATAACGCGCGGCCACCCGCTTGAGCGTCACGTAGGCGACGATCAGCACGCCTACCAGCAGCGGATCGCCGCTCATGCCGCCGAAGGCGCCGACGCCGAACTGGAGCAGGATGCCGGCCAGCAGCCCGGCCGCCACGCCCGGAGGGATCAGGCGGATGACGCGCTCGAAGCAGCCGGACAAGCCCAGCACCACGAAGGCCGCCGCCGAGATCATGTAAGCGCCCACCGCTTCCGCGTAGGAGGTGGTCGCCAGCGCGGTGACGAGGAAGGCCGCCGCCGGCGTGGACCAGGCGGTGATGATGGGCGCGCGGGCAGCCCAGCTCAGGATGATGCCCGTCACGCCCACGCCGATGGAGATGGACCACACCCAGGAGGCGGTCAGCTCGGGGCTGAGCCCCGCCACCTTGGCGGCCTGGAACACCAGGATGAAAGTGCCACCGTAGTTGACGATGACCGAGATCAACCCGGCGATCACCGGATGAGTGAAATCGCTGGGCTGGAAGGCGGAACGGGGTGCGGATGAGGACATGGCCTGCCTGGCTCCTTCGGAATGTGTCCGGTGCGGCTCGAAGGCCTTTTTATAGCCTTAAAATGGATGGCCAAGCCCCACCATTTTCTCGATGGAATACCAGCCAATTGTTCAAGCATGCCCAGCTCGAATCCGTCAAAGCCTGGTTCGGTGATCCCAAGCACCAGGCCCTGCCCCTGCATGCGCGCATCCAGCGCGCCATCCGCCAGCTGATCCTGGATGGCACCCTGGAGGCCGGCAGGCCGCTGCCGGCCTCGCGCGCGCTGGCGAAGTCCCTGGGCGTATCGCGCGATACCGTCGAATCGGCCTACAGCCAGCTGCATGTGGAGGGATTCATCGCCCGCCGTGTCGGCAGCGGCAGCTTCGTCTCGGACCAAGTGCAGCGCCTGCCGCGGCGCCGCCTGTCGCAAAGCCAGGTCGCGCCCGCCACCGCCCCGCGCCTAAGCCGACGCGGCGCCGCCATCTTCGAAGGCGGCGGCGTGCGCGAATCCCTGGCGCCGCGCCCCTTCGCCCCCGGCGTGCCGGAAACCCGCGGTTTTCCGCTGCAGACCTGGGAGCGCCTGGAACGGCAGGCGCTGAAGGAGCATGGCAGCAAGGCGCTCGCCCACAGCCATCCGCAGGGCATGGAGGCGCTGCGGCGCGCGATTGCGGACTATGTGAATCTGGAGCGCGGAGCCCGCGCCACGGCGGACCGGGTGCTGGTGCTGACGAGCACCCAGCAGGCGCTGACCTTGTGCGCCACCGTGCTGCTGGACGCCGGCGACCGCATCTTCATCGAAGATCCGGTCTACCACGGCGCGCGCAAGGCCTTCGAGGCGGCCGGGCTGGAGTGCGTGCCGGTACCGGTGGATGGCCAGGGCATGCGGGTGGAACAGCTGCATGCGGCAACGCAGGCCGCGCGGGCGGTGTTCCTCACGCCCTCGCACCAGTTCCCCACCGGGGCCACACTGGCGCTGGAGCGGCGCCTCTCCACCATAGAGTGGGCGCAACGCCACCAGGCCTGGATCATCGAAGACGACTACGACAGCGAGTTCCACTACGCCGGCAAGCCGATGGCCTGCGTGCAGGGGCTGGACGCGCATGAGCGCACCCTCTACATCGGAACCTTCACCAAGTCCCTGTTCCCCGGCCTCAGGCTGGGCTACATGGTGCTGCCGCCGCAGCTCGTGGCGCCGATGACGGCGGCGCGCACCCTGCTGGACGGGCACAGCGCCTCCATCCCGCAGCTGACGCTGGCCCGCTTCATGGAGGGCGGCCATTTCGGTGCCCACGTGCGCGCGATGCGCGCCATCTATGCCGAACGCCGGGATGCGCTGGCGCGGCTGGTCCGTACCCACCTGGCCGGCTTCGTCGAACCCAGGGTGCCGGTGGGCGGCATGCAGATGCCTTGCGTGCTGCTGCATAAGCTCCCGGAGCGCGCGGCCATCGACGCCGCCCGGCGCGCGGGGATAGACCTCCTCGGCCTCACCGCCCTGCATGCCGCCGACGGGCACGAGGCAGGCTTTCTGCTGGGGTTCGCCGCCTATGCCACCGCTGAGATGGAGGCGGCCATCAGGAAGCTCGCCCAGGTGTTCCAGACGCTGGAACGCCGCCGGGACCTGCCGGAGGCTCAAGCGCCAGCCGGCCCGGAGCGGCACGCCCGATGACGAGACGGCCGCACACGCGGCAGCGGAACCGGTTAGGCTAGCGCCACCGAACGCCCCAAGAGCGCCTCATGCATCCCTTGCCCATCGCGCGCTGGAGCCGCGCCGCGCTACGCATCGCCGCCAGCTACTACGTCACCAACGGATTTTCCGCCGCCTTCGGCCTGCTGCTGATCTCGGGTGCCATACACCTGTTCGTCGGCCCCTTCGCCGCCGCCTCCGCCTCGGTGGGCGTCATGGTGTGCATTCCGCCCGACCAGGCGGCACCGAAGCGCGGCAAGTTCTGGCACCTGCTGCCGGCGGCGCTGATCGGGCTGCCGCTGTTCATCTGCACCCAGCTGCTGCATGCCACGCCACTGCAGCTGGGCCTGCTGCTGGTGCCGGCCACCTTCCTCGCCTTCCTAGGCGCCGCCTGGGGCAAGCGCGGCCTGCCCATCGCCATTTCGGCGATGTTCGCCATGGTGTTCTCGATGGCGGTGCCCCCGCACGCCACCGGCGGCATTCTGGTGAGCAGCCTCTACTTTGCGCTGGGCGCGGCGCTGTACCTGGTCTACGCCACGCTGGCCAACGCCCTGCTCAACAGCCGTTATCGCAGCCAGATGCTGGCCGACACCCTGCTCGCACTGGCCAGCCTGATGCGCACCCAGGCACAGCAGTTTTCCGCGGTGGACGGCGCCGCCGAGCGCACGCCGCTGGCCGGGCAGTCGATCAAGCAGCAGGCGGCGCTGGCCGACCAGCTGCAGATGGCGCGCGACCTGCTGCTGGAGTCGCCGCGCACTCGTCAGCGCCAGCGCCTGGCCGGCATGCTGATGCAGGTGCTGGAGATGCGCGACCACCTGCTCGCCAGCGAGCTGGACATCGACATGCTGCGTGCCCAGCCTGGCCATCCGCCCATCTTCTCCACCCTGCGCGAGGTCATGGAGGCGCTGGCGGAAGAGGTGGAGCGGCTGGCGGACGCGCTGCTGCTGGGGCGCAAGCCCGAGGTCTTCCCCAGCCACCGCGAGCAGCTCGCCACGCTGCACTGGGACGAAAACGCCGTGCCTGCCGACGGCAGCGACAGCTCGCCGGCGATGCTGGCGCGCGGGCTGGCCAGCCGGGTGCGCAACATCGACGAGGAAACCCTGCGGCTGATCGCCCTGGCCCGCGGCGAGGCCGAGCCGGACCTGGAAGTGGTGCGCGCCGCCTGGCAGATGTTCGTCAGCCCCACCAGCTGGTCGTGGCGGCCGCTGCTGGCACTGTGGCGCTGGGACGCGCCACCGCTGCGCCATGCCATCCGCGCCGCCCTCGCCATCGGCAGCGCCTACCTGCTGTCGCTGGTGCTGCCCTGGGGCTCGCACGACTACTGGATCCTGCTGACCATCGTGGTGGTGCTGCGCGGCAGCCTGGCGCAGACGCTGGAGCGGCGCAACAGCCGGGTGGCCGGCACGCTGGTCGGCTGCGTGCTGGCCGGCGCGCTGCTCGCCGCCCACCTGCCGCTGGCGGCGATGCTGCTGCTGACCATGCTGGCCCAGGCCATCGCCCACGCCTTCGCCATCCAGCGCTACCTGGTGACGGCGGTAGCCGCCACCGTGCTCGGCCTGGTGCAGGCGCACATGCTGAACGCCGGCGTCAGCCCCACCTTCGATGTACTGGAACGGGTGGCAGACACCCTGATAGGCGCCGGCATCGCCTGGGCCTTCAGCTATGTACTGCCTTCCTGGGAGCGCACCCAGATCCCGGCGCTGGTGGCACGCACGCTGAAGGCGCAGAAACGCCACGCCCGCGTCGCCCTCGGCCTTACCCAGCTGGAGGCGGTGGACAACCAGCCGGAGCTGGAATGGCGGCTGGCGCGGCGCGAGGTGTATGACAGCCTCTCCGCGCTGGTGCAGGCCACCCAGCGCGCCCTCTCCGAACCGCGCGCGGTGCAGCCACCGCTGCTGCCGCTGGACCGCATGCTGAGCAACAGCTATCAGCTGCTGGCCCAACTCACCGCGGTGAAAGGCATCCTGCTGCGCCGCCGCGGCCGCTTCGTGCCGGAGCAGATCCTGGCGCCACTGGCGCAGACCGCCGGGCGCATCGAACAGGCGCTGGACACGGCCCAGCCCGCCAGCCCGGCGCTGCCTGCGCCCGCCGCCACCGCGCCGCTGGCCCTGCCGGATCCCTTCGAGAGCGACCTCAGCCCCTGGCTGCTGCGCCGGCTGGACCTGGCCGAGGCACTGGCCGCGCGGGTGCGGGAGGATGCGGAGCAGGTGCTGCACGCGCCCGCGCCCCTGCCAGCGCCCCCGGGCTGACCGGCCCCCCACGGCGGCGGCCCTGGCTGCCCTCACCCGAGGCCCGCCGGCAGAGCAGGCCGTATTCCGGCCATTGCCGCCCTGTGGCCGCCTGCACCGCGCCCGGGGGTGCGCCCCGTTTTGACCCTTTCGGCGACATGCCTATAAAGTCTTTCGCTGCACTGCCGTAAGCTGCATGGCATTGCCGCCCTTTCGCCCCCTCCGCGCTTCCGAGGAACATCATGTCGCCCTCTCTCACGCTCAAGGCCAGGATCGCCCTCCTGCTTGGCGCCTCCCTGATCGGATTACTGACGGTGCTGAGCGCTGCGCTGTACGGCGTGCATCGCGACCTCACCGAAGGCCGGCGCGATGCAGTGCGCATGGTCGTGCAGGCGGCGGCCCACGTCGCCACCTATTACGAGGCGCAGGAGCGCAGCGGCGCCCTCAGCCGCGAGGAAGCCCAGGCGCGCGCCAAGGATGCGATCCGCGAGATGCGCTTCGGCGGCGAGGATGGCCGCACCGAGTACTTCTACATCTGGAGCGACGCCGGCGTGTCGGTGATGCATGCGGTGAATCCGCAATGGCACGGCCGCGACATGCGCGACGAGATCAAGGACGGCCAAGGCCGGCGCACCATCCAGGATCTGGTGGACGCCGCCCGCCGCAGCGACGCCGGCTACATCGACGCCGCCTTCACCCGCCCCGGCCAGAGCGGCGCGGTGGACAAGATCCTCTACTTCGAAACCCTGCGCCCCTGGGGCTGGATCATCGGCAGCGGCATCTATGTGGACGACATCCGCAGCGCAATGCTGGCGCGCGCCGGCCAGGACGGGCTGCTCGGCCTGGTGGTGATGGCGCTGGTAGGCCTCGTCAGCTTCGGCACCGCCCGCTCCATCCTCCGCCAGGTTGGCGGCGAGCCGGCGGTGGCGATGCAGCACATGGAAAGCGCCGCCCGCGGCGACCTCAGCGGCGAACTGAGCGGCAAACTCGGCCACCCCGTCCCAGGCAGCATGCTGGCCTCCTTTCAGCGCATGGTGGAAGGCCTGCGCCACATGGTGGGCGAGGTCGGCCAGAGCTCGCGCAGCCTCACCGACAACGCCGCCCGCATCTCCCAGGCGTCGGAGCAGGTGGCCAGCGCCGCCCGCAGCCAGGCCGACGCCACCTCGGCGATGGCGGCGGCGGTCGAGCAGATGACGGTGAGCGTCAATCACATTTCGGAAAACGCCCACGACACCCAGCGCAACGCCCAGCAGGCGGTGAGCGACGCCGAGGCCGGGGAACAGACGGTGAATCGCGCCGCCGAGGAAATCGGCCACATCTCCGACAGCGTGTCCGGCGCCGCCGAACGCATCCGCTCGCTGGAAACCCGCGCCGCCCAGATCTCCACCATCGCCAGCGTGATCAAGGACATCGCCGCGCAGACCAACCTGCTGGCACTCAACGCCGCCATCGAGGCCGCCCGCGCGGGCGAACAGGGCCGCGGCTTCGCAGTGGTGGCGGACGAGGTGCGCGGCCTGGCCGAACGCACCGCTGCCGCCACCGTGCAGATCGACGACATGATCGCCGCCATCCAGGGCGAGACCGGCGTGGCGGTGACGGCGATGGACTCCGCCCTGCCGCAGGTGGCGCGCGGCGTGGCCCTGGCCGGCGAGGCCGCCGCCTCGCTCAGGGCGATACGCGCCGGCGCTGCCGCCACGCTGGAGCGCATCCGCGAGGTGGCGCTGGCGACCCGCGAGCAGAGCGCCGCCAGCACCGCCATCGCCCAGCAGGTGGAGAGCATTGCGCAGATGGTGGAAGAGACCAGCGCGGCGATGAACAGCACTGCCGACTCCGCCCACCAGCTACAGGGCGTGGCGGATGGGCTGGGCCAGCTGGTGGCGCGCTTCCGCTACTGAAAAGGCCCGCGCGGGAGCGGCCCGTATGGGAGCCAGACCTTCCCGGGGAAGCCGGCCTGGAACCGGAGCGCAGCGCGGAAGAGGCTGCCGGCAACCCCTTCTGCGCTGCGCTCCGGGCTCTCGCCCCAGTCACCGCCCTTGCCCCGCCCTCCGGCCTTCAACTCCGCCTTCAACGCCGACTTGTCCCGGCTGCGCTCCGCCTTGAAAGTGCGCTCATGACGGCCCGCGCCGCCACGCTGCAATACCAGCGCAACCAGCGGGTTGCGCGGCTTCAACTTCTTCTTCATCGCTTGCTCCTTGCGTTTCCGATCAATGTGTCTGTTCTTCTCACCTCTCCCACGAGGGGAGAGGGAGTTACAAACCACCTCAAAACCCCCAGTACGAGTGACTCATCCGCCCACCATTTCCTGGGCAGCAAACTCGCCAATCCCTCCGCCGCAGCGGCAAAGACCATCCACCCCGGCAATCGTTCTTCCACCCACGAAAACAGCCAGTCCTCAGCCCTCCTCCCGCATCAGCTCCCAGGCGATGCGCAGCCCCAGCCAGGCGTTGCCCAGCGCGAAAACCGCCAGCAGCATCGCCACCGCCGGCAGCAGTGGATAGCTGCGCAGCACCCAGGTCAGCACCGCGCCCAGCAGGTTGAGCACCACCATCAGCCAGAAGCGCGGCTCGCGCGGCCGCCACAGGCGTGACATTTTCATTTTCCATGCGTCTCCCTGCCACCTCGCCGGCCACTACGGGCTGGTCTGTTCGTTTCCGGCGCAGGTGTCGACTGGAAAGCTGCTTGCCAGCCAGCGCTCCGCGCGCCTTACTACAACCTTTTACATATCAGTCGCTTGCGCCGCCGTGTTCACTTGGCACGGAACTTGTGATCTCTCCGCCCACCACGCCCGCCGCACCTGTCGCAGCGGACGCCGACAGGGGAGACGACTCCAATGACCGAAACCTTCTACGACGTACTGCGCCGCCAGGGCATCACCCGGCGCAGCTTCCTCAAGTTCTGCAGCCTCACCGCCACCTCGCTCGGCCTGGGTTCGGCGGCGGCGCCGCAGATCGCCCATGCGCTGGAGACCAAGCCGCGCACGCCGGTGCTGTGGCTGCACGGGCTGGAATGCACCTGCTGTTCCGAATCCTTCATCCGCTCGGCGCACCCGCTGACCAAGGATGTGGTGCTGTCCATGTTGTCGCTGGACTACGACGACACGCTGATGGCCGCCGCCGGCCACCAGGCCGAGGCCATCCTCGACGAGATCCGCACCAAGTACAAGGGCAACTACATCCTCGCGGTGGAAGGCAATCCGCCGCTGAACGAGGACGGCATGTTCGCCATCCAGGGCGGCCGCCCCTTCATCGAGAAGCTGCGCGAGACTGCCGCCGACTGCAAGGCCATCATCTCCTGGGGCTCCTGTGCCTCCTGGGGCTGCGTGCAGGCGGCCAAGCCCAACCCGACGCGCGCCACGCCGGTGCACAAGGTCATCACCGACAAGCCCATCATCAAGGTGCCCGGCTGCCCGCCGATCGCCGAGGTGATGACGGCGGTGGTCACCTACATGCTCACCTTCGAGAAGCTGCCGGAGCTGGACCGCATGGGCCGGCCGAAGATGTTCTACGGCCAGCGCATCCACGACAAGTGCTACCGCCGCCCCCACTTCGACGCCGGCCAGTTCGCCGAGGCCTGGGACGACGAGGGTTCGCGCAAGGGCTACTGCCTGTACAAGATGGGCTGTAAGGGCCCCACCACCTACAACGCCTGCTCCACCGTACGCTGGAACGAGGGCGTGTCCTTCCCCATCCAGTCCGGCCACGGCTGCATCGGCTGCTCGGAAGACGGCTTCTGGGACAAGGGCAGCTTCTACGACCGCGTCACCGACATCAAGCAGTTCGGCATCGAAACCAACGCCGACAAGGTGGGCGCTACCGCCGCCGGCGTGGTGGGCGCGGCGGTTGCCGCCCACGCCGCGGTCACCGCGCTCGCCCGCGCGCGCAGCAAGAGCGGCATCGACATCAAGCAAGGCCAGGAGGAGCGCTGATCATGGCGGTATACGAAACCCAGGGCTTCAAGCTCGACAATACCGGCAAGCGCGTCGTCGTCGATCCGGTCACCCGCATCGAAGGCCACATGCGCGTCGAGGTGAACCTCGACAGCAACAACGTGATCCGCAACGCCGTCTCCACCGGCACCATGTGGCGCGGCCTGGAGGTGATCCTCAAGGGCCGCGACCCGCGCGACGCCTGGGCCTTCACCGAGCGCATCTGCGGCGTGTGCACCGGCACCCATGCGCTCACCTCCTGCCGCGCGGTGGAAGATGCGTTGGGCATAGCCATCCCGGAAAACGCCAACTCCATCCGCAACCTGATGCAGCTCACGCTGCAGGTGCATGACCACCTGGTGCACTTCTACCACCTGCATGCGCTGGACTGGGTGGACGTGGTTTCCGCGCTGAAGGCCGACCCGAAGAAGACTTCCGAGCTGGCGCAAAGCATCTCCAACTGGCCCAACTCCTCGCCCGGCTATTTCCGCGACATCCAGAACCGGCTGAAGAAGTTCGTCGAATCCGGCCAGCTCGGCCCCTTCATGAACGGCTACTGGGGCAACCCGGCCTACAAGCTGCCGCCGGAAGCCAACCTGATGGCGGTGACGCACTACCTGGAAGCGCTCGATTTCCAGAAGGAAATCGTCAAGATCCACACCATCTTCGGCGGCAAGAACCCGCACCCGAACTGGCTGGTGGGCGGCATGCCGTGTGCGATCAACCTCGACGGCATCGGTGCCGTGGGCGCGGTCAACATGGAGCGGCTGAATCTGGTCAAGAGCATCATCGACCGCACCATCGAGTTCGTGGACCAGGTCTACCTGCCCGACCTCGTCGCCATCGCCTCCTTCTACAAGGACTGGACCTATGGCGGCGGCATTTCCTCGATGTCGCTGCTGTCCTACGGCGACATCCCGGACGTGGCCAACGACTACAGCGGCAGCAACCTGCTGCTGCCGCGCGGCGCCATCATCAACGGCGACCTCAGCAAGATCCATGAAGTCGACCTGCGCGATCCGGAGGAGATCCAGGAGTTCGTCTCCCACTCCTGGTACAAGTACGCCGACGAAACCAAGGGCCTGCACCCGTGGGACGGCGTCACCGAGCCCAACTTCGTGCTCGGCCAGAACACCAAGGGCAGCCGCACCCGCGTCGAATCCTTCGACGAGGAAGGCAAGTACTCCTGGATCAAGTCGCCGCGCTGGCGCGGCCACGCCATGGAAGTCGGCCCGCTGGCGCGCTACGTCATCGGCTACGTCCAGGGCAAGGCGGAGTTCAAGGAGCCGGTGGACAAGCTGCTGAAGGATCTCGGCCTGCCGCTGCCGGCGATCTTCTCCACGCTGGGCCGCACCGCGGCGCGCGGCCTGGAAGCTTCCTGGGCGGCGCACAAGATGCTGTACTTCTACAACAAGCTCATCGCCAACATCAAAGCCGGCGATACCGCCACCGCCAACGTGGACAAGTGGGACCCGAGCACCTGGCCGAAGGAGGTCAAGGGCGTGGGCTTCACCGAAGCGCCGCGCGGCGCGCTCGGCCACTGGATCAAGATCAAGGACGGCAAGATCGACAACTACCAGGCGGTGGTGCCCACCACCTGGAACGGCAGCCCGCGCGACCACAAGGGTCAGATCGGCGCCTTCGAGGCCAGCCTGATGAACACCCCGGTGGCCAAGGCGGACGAGCCGCTGGAGATCCTGCGCACGCTGCACTCCTTCGATCCCTGCCTGGCGTGCTCCACCCATGTGATGAGCCCGGACGGGCAGGAGATGGCCCAGGTCAAGGTTCGCTGAGGCGCGCGTTTTCGCGGGCGAAGTCGATGAAGGATGCAGGACCGGCCGGCGGGCAACACCGGCTCCCTCAACTCACATCGGATTTCCCGCCGGTGTCCCGAGCCGGCTTCGCCCCTTTTTCGCGCCCCGCGTTCCTCACGTCCCCGAGCCTCTCTCCTTGCTGCGGAGGTAACTGAAATGCTTGCTCAACAAGACGCTCACGAAGCCGAGCGCAACGCCCGGCTGGTCAAGGCGGTATACGTCTATGAAGCGCCGCTGCGGCTGTGGCACTGGGTGAATGCGCTGGCCATCACCGTGCTCGCCATCACCGGCTACTTCATCGGCAAGCCGCTGCCGTCCATCGCCGGCGACACCAGCGCCCAGTACGTCATGGGCTGGATACGCTTCCTCCACTTCGCCGCCGCCTACATCTTCGCCATCGGCTTCCTCGGCCGCATCTACTGGGCCATCGTCGGCAACCACCATGCGCGGCAGATCTTCATCCTGCCCATCTTCAACCGTAACTGGTGGGGCGAAGTGCTGTACGAACTGCGCTGGTACCTGTTCCTGGTGAAGGAGCCGAACAAGTACGTCGGCCACAACCCGATGGCGCAGCTGATGATGTTCCTGTTCTTCACCGTCGGCGCGGTCTACATGATCCTCACCGGCTTCGCCCTCTACGGCGAAGGCCTGGGCGCCGGCAGCTGGGCGGACCAGATGTTCGGCTGGGTGATCTGGGTGCTGGGCGGCAACAGCCTGCAGGTGCACAACATGCACCGGCTGGGCATGTGGGTGACGCTGTGCTTCATCATCGTCCACATCTACGCTGCCATCCGCGAAGACATCATGAGCCGCCAGAGCCTGATCAGCACCATGGTCAGCGGCTGGCGAATGTTCAAGGACTGAGCGTCCGATGACGCTGCCGCCGCGGGCCGCCCGGCCCCTGTCGGCATCCCGCGGCGGCCTGCCGGCGACACTCGCCGGCGGCCGCCCGCCCACGGTGCGCGGCGCAACGCCCACACCGCTGGCGCCTCCCGCGCTGCGCCGCCCCATCCATCCCGGGCACTTCCTCGAGACCCGCTTCCTGATTCCGGCGCGCATCTCCCAGGATGCCCTCGCCCGCGCCCTCGGCATCTCCCGCCGCCGGGTCAACGAACTCGTGCGCGGCCGCCGCGCCATCTCCCCGGACACCGCCGTCCGCCTCGGCCGCTTCTTCGGCACCGACCCCCGCTTCTGGACCGCACTGCAAGCGCAGTGGGACACCTTCCTGGCGATGCGCGCGGCCGGCTGAATCTGCCGCCGCACATCCCACCGAGCGCCCGCGGACACGTCCGCAAGCAGTAAAAAACCCCGCGCCCGTCTCACCTCACACCTTTTCCGCCTGCCTTCCATCCTGCCGGCGACCACGCCATTGTCTTGCATGAATCCATTCTGGATTTTTATTTGCATGACCGTTGATTTGGATCAACCGTGCCCATTGAATGCCATAGATATATGCACATAAAATTCTTGGATCAAATGTGAATTAGTAGCTTTCCTTGCCTTCCCAATTTCGCTCTCCATCGCCCGCCCACCCGGAACATGCCGTTCGCAACAACCGCCGGCCGACCTACGCCAGCGATCCTGTCCGGGGCTTCTTCCACTGGGGCGCGCGCTACTTCGATACCACCAACAGCCACGCCTACCTGCTGGCCGGCACGCCGGATCTGCCGGACTTGCGCCGAGCGCTGGCGCTGGCCTCGCGCCGCTTCGAACTGCTGGGCGAACACCAGCCGGATGCGCCCTTGGCCGTTCCGGTGGACGAAACGCGCATCAGCGGCGAACTGAGCTTCGACAACCGCGTGCTGCGAGCCGCGCTGATGGATTACGTCGCCGGGGCCGCCACCCGCAGCCGCCGGGACCCAGCCCCGCGCCTGCAGTTGCTGACCTCCAGCGACAGCGCGGACAGCTGCATCCACCTGACCATCTCGCATGAAATCGCCGATGTGAAGAGCGGCAACCTCTTCATGGCGGCGGTGATCGACGAGTACCGCAAGCTGCTCGCCGCCGGAACCGCGACGGACGACAGCCCTGCACGTCGATATCCCGGCCAGGCGCTGTCTTCCATCCGGCCGGACTGGTACTACCCGTCCACGGTCGTCACCCGCCGCGCCCGGGCCTATGTCGATATCGCCCGCCGCATGCTCACCACCGACCGCAGCGCGGTGCGCTTCGCCCCGCCGGCCAAGGACGCCAGCGGCAACGACTTCTTCCACGTCGTCCTGCCAGCGGAGCTGCAGGAGGGCGTCCGCCGTGCGGCGCGGCAGGCCGATGTCACCATCAACACCGTCTTCTCCGCCGCGCTGGTGCGTTACATCGCCGCCCACCAGGCGCGGCCCGAAAAGCGTGCGACATACTCCTTCGCACTCAGCCTGCGCAAGGTCTTCGGCGCGGCGCATGACGAAGGCTTCCGCAGCTACATGGTGCCCTGCACGCTGCGCCTGTCCGACCGCGCCGACACCCATGCGCTGCTGCGGGAGGTTGACCGCCGGACCCACGCCCTGCGCGGCGGCGGCCTGGCGCTCGAACTCGGCCGCATGGAGAACGCGGTGCGCCTCTACCGCGACGGCCTGCCGACGGCGGTGGTGCGCTGGGTGATGAAGCGCACCCAGGGCACCAACATCTTCTATTCCAATCCCGGCGTCATCGAAGAGGATTTCTCCAGCTTCGGCACGCCGACGCTACCGATCCACGGCAGCCTGGCGATCGGCTGCCTGGTCCATCCGTATGACCTGATGTTCTACACCAGCACCTTCGGCGGCCGCACCCAGCTCGACATCGTCTATCGGCGCAACGCCTTCGACGACATCGTCGCCCGCTTCGTCACCCCCTTCCTGAGCGCGGTGGAACGCATCGTCGCCGACTGCGACCGCGCCACCGCCGCCGCCACTCCCCGCCCCGCCGGCCTCGCCGGCCATGGGCAATGACGCTTCCCACCACTAGGATCAGCCTACCCATGAACAGACAGTCCGGCCGCAGGGTGGCCGTCACCGGCTACGGCGCCCTTTGCTCCCTCGGAAACAGCGTCGACGAAATCTGGGACTCAATCGGCCAATACAAGGTGGGCTACCGCCGGGTGGAACACCCCGAAGCGCCCATCGTCGCCCGCTTCTTCGGCGTCATGGACAACAAGCCGCCGCGCAAGCAGTTTTCCAAAGCCATCCTCAAGTTCCTGCCGGAGTTCGCCAAGCTGGGCATGTCGGCCGCGGCCGAGGCCATCCACAGCGCCTTCGGCGATACCGACCTGGACCAGCTCTGCGATCCCTTCGAGCGCGGTGTGATCTTCGGCACCGGCTGGGGCGCGCAGGATGAATCCACCATCAACAACAACGCCTTCCGCGACGGCGGCACTGCCTCGCCCTTCTCCAATCTGCTGGTGATGCCCAGCGTGGCCACCGCGGCCATCTCCATGCAATGGAATCTGCGCGGCTACCAGAACACGCCGGTTGCCGCCTGCGCCACCGGCAGCATCGCGGTCGGCGACGCCTATGAAGTGATCCGCTCCGGCCGCGCCAAGGTGATGCTGGCCGGTGGCGGCGAGAGCATCCGCGAAGGCTTCGGCGTGTGGAGCATCGACGCGCTGCGGGCGCTGAGCAAGGAACAGGAAGTGCTCGAACGTGCCTGTTGCCCCTTCAGCCTGGATCGCAGCGGCTTCGTGCTGTCCGAAGGCGCGGCGGTGCTGTGCCTGGAAGACTACGAGTTCGCCAAGGCGCGCGGCGCGCGCATCCTGGCCGAGATCGTCGGCTACGGAAACTACTCCGATGCGCGCGACATCACCTCGCCGGCCGAGGACCTGCTTGCCCGCACCATGACCATACGCACTGCCTGCGCCCAGGCCGGCATGCCCGCCGACGCCATCGACTACGTCAACGCCCACGGCACCTCCACGCCGCTCAACGACCTCAACGAGACCCAGGCACTCAAGCTGGCGCTGGGCAATGCGGCGAAGTACGTACCCATCTCCAGCACCAAGTCCTACACCGGCCACCTGATCGCCGCCACCGGCGCCATCGAGTCCATCTTCTGCATCAAGACGCTGCAGACCGGTCTCATGCCCGCCACCATCCACCTGGCACGGCCCGACCCCGAGTGCGACCTGGACTACATCCCCAACGAGCACCGCCACAAGCAGGGGCTGCGCCATGTGCTCAACCTGAACTACGGCTTCGGCGGCTCCAACAGCGCCCTCATCTTCGCCGCGGCGGACGCATGAACGCGCTCCGCTTCGACTCCACCGCCACCGCCGCCTGGGCCGCCTTCTCCGGCGACTACAACCCCATCCACTTCGACCCGGCCTTCGCCCGCAGCACCATAGGCACCGAGGGCACGGTGGTGCACGGCATGCTCGCCATGCTGGCGCTCAAGCAGGCGGTTTCCGAGCGCCCCTGGGCCGGCGACGGCTGGCTGCAATGGACCGGCATGCTCAAGCAGGCCATGCCCAGCCAGCTGGATTACGCGGTGCACCTGTCCGCCCCCGAGGCGGACGCCAAGGTCCGCTTCCGGCTGCACAGCCCGGCCGACGCCGAGAAGCGCATCCTCGGCAACTGCGCCCCGGTCGCCTTCGACACCGCGCCCTACCGCACGCCGCCGCGCCATGTGCTGGACGCCGCCGCGGTGAACGAGCGCCTGCAGGGCTTCGCCGATGCCTTCCCGGCGGCGACCAGCTGCTGGGTGGCGATAGACGCGCTGATCTTCGCCGAGTACATCCAGCGCCACTCGATCGACACCTTCCGCGAAGACATCGTCCAGCACTTCGGCGCCGAGATGGAGATCGACCTCGGCAAGGCCTCGCTGCTGACCATGCAGACGCATCACCGCTGCATCTTCCGCACCGCGCTGCTGCAGGACGTGGGGCATTTCACCTTCGACCGCATCGCCTACGACATCCGCAAGATCGACGAGATCACCACCCACGATTCGCTGTTCGCCACCATCGACATCCCGGTGTGGCTCAACGACACGCTGTCCCAGGTCGTGCAGATCGGCCTGATGGCCCGCAAGAAACCCGCCTTACCACACGAGGAAGCTGAACTATGAGCACCGTTTTCGAATTCCTGACCAACGAGATCGGCGACCTGGTCGACTTCGATGTCGCCGACATGAAGCCCTCCACCATGCTGCTGGAGATCGGCCTCGACAGCCTGGACTACGTCTCGCTGCAGGTGTCGGTCAAGAAAGCCTACGGCTTCGAGCTCAACTTCGACGACTTCTCCTCCGGCAAGATCAAGACGCTGGAAGAGTTCTGCGACTACATCGAAAACCGCACCGTCACCGCCTAAGGCACTGGAGCGATCCTCATGAGCGGATTGGAAACCATCGTCAAATTCAGCTATCTGTCCGACGAAAACCGCTGGGATGCCAAGCGCTACCAGTTCGACTGGCTGCCCGAGCTCGATGAGCACGACAGGGGCATCATCAAGCTGCTCGACTGTCTGCGCGACGGCGAATTCTCCGGCCAGGCCTCGGCCGCCCAGTTCCACGACCTGATGATCCAGGCCAAGACCGAGGGCTACTCGGACGACCTGGTCGCCGACTGGGCGCCGCTGTTCTCGTACATGAACGTCATCGTGTACGAGGAAATGCGCCACGGACTGGTGCTCGGCCTGCTTCACCAGTACGTCACCGACGGCAGCACCGACTTCATCGCCGCCACCAACGTGCGCGAGTTCGGCAAGCGCTACATCTGGTGCTACGAGGAACGGCGCTACTGGGATCTCTACAGCTACATCCTCAGCCACCTGTTCTCCGAGGTGATCAACACCGAGCTGTACCGCGACGTGGTCACCCGGGTGCATCACCCGGCGCTCAAGGACGCACTCGCCAATGTGCGCAACGACGAAGCCCGCCACATCGCCGCCTGGACCGCGCTGACCAAGGACCTCATCAACGCCGACCCGGAGCACAAGCGGCGGGCGCTGGCCTCGCTCGAACGCGGCCTGACCTACCACAACGCGATGGTGCACGAGACCTACTTCGAGGGCCTCAACAAGATGCTGCCGCTGTTCATCTCCGAGCAGAAGAACAAGCTCGGCCCGATCAAGCGCATCAGCAAGCAGAAGTTCCGCATCCTCGAAGAGCTCTTCGGCAGCGACAACCCCTATTCGGAAACCGAGGTGCAGCAGATCCACCTGCTCTACCTCGGCAAGGCTGCCGGCCACACCCGGGCGCGCTACTCCGAAGAGGCCGAAGCGAACATCGAGTTCATCGCCTGACGCTGCCCCGCCCGCAGCGCTGCCCCGCCACGGCGCTGCGGGCGGCGCCCATTGCAGCACCCCGGCAGCGCAGGCTGCCGCTCCAAGGAAACGATCAAGTGAACATGGGATGGGTTTTTGTCAGCGGGGGCACCCGCGGCATTGGCGCGGGCATCGTCCGCGCGCTCGCCACCGCCGGCCATCCGGTAGCCTTCACCTACGCCGCCTCGGACGCCGCCGCCCGCGCGCTCGAAGACGAACTCTCCGGCACCGCCCAATGGTGCCGCGGCTACCGCTGCGACATGGCCGACCGGACCGCGGTCGAACAGCTGGCGCGCGAACTGCTCTCCACCCGCGGCGCGCCCTACGCGCTGGTGAACAATGTCGGCATCACCCGCGACGCCCTGCTGCTCAACATGGACGACGGCCACTGGGGCGACGTGCTCCGCACCAACCTCGACTCCGCCTACCACGCCAGCCGCGCCTTCGTGAATTCGATGATAGAAGCCGGCGACGGCTGCATCATCAACATGAGCTCGGTCACCGGCATCAAGGGCAATCCCGGCCAGGCCAACTACGCCGCCACCAAGGCCGCGCTGATCGGCATGACGCGCTCGCTGGCGGTCGAACTCGGCCGCTTCAACATCCGCGTCAACGCGGTCGCCCCCGGCGTCATCGCCACCGAGATGACCGCCAACCTGAACGAGATGCAGCTGAAGAAGCTGGCCTCCGGCATTCCCCTGCGCCGCCTCGGCAGCGTCGAGGAGATCGCCGCCAACGTCGCCTTCCTGCTGAGCCCGGCCTCCCGCTACACCACCGGCCAGACCTTCGTCATCGACGGCGGCCTGACGGCCTGAGGGCCCGATAGCGCTGCCGCCCCTCCAGGTAGAACCCCATGCAAGATCAAGGCTCCCAGACCATCCTCCTGACCGGCGCCACCGGCGCTGTCGGCACTGAGCTGCTGCCACGCCTGCTGCGGCGCAATCCGCAGGCGCGCATCATCGCGCTGGTCCGCGGCGCCGACCAGGCCGAGGCCGAAAGCCGCCTCGCCGCCACCCTCGCCTTCTCCGACACCGCGCCCGCCGAACGCGCCCGCGTGCATGCGCTGCGCGGCGACGTCTGTGCCCCGGCGCTGGGCCTGGATACCGACACCCTGCGCGGCCTCGCCGCCCAGACCTCGCAGATCTTCCACCTTGCCGCCAACGTGCGCTTCAACGCCGGGCTGGAGGATTCGCGCCTGGCCAACGTCGGCAGCACCCGCGCCATCCTGGACTTCGCCCGCCAGGCCCATGCCGCGCGCGATGGCGCGCTGCGCCTGCAATACGTGTCCACCGCCTATGTCGCCGGCCGCCGGCTCGGCCCGCTGCACGAGCATGAACTCGACCTCGGCCAGTCGTTCTGGAACACCTACGAGCAGACCAAACTGGAGGCCGAGGCCGTGGTTCGGCAGGCGCAGGCCGAGCTGCCCATCACCATCTACCGCCCCAGCCAGATCATAGGCACCACCGCCGCCGGCAAGGTGCGCAAGCTGTTCGGCTTCCTCGAGTTCCTCAAGCTCACCTGTGCCGGCGTCATCCGCGCGCTGCCGGCGCACCCGGAGACGCGTACCGACATGATTCCGGTGGACTACGTCTGCGACGCGATCGCCTACCTCAGCGGCGAGCCGGACAGCGTCGGCCGCTGCTACCACCTCGCCGCCGGGCTGGCGCACAGCACGCCACTGGGCCGCGTGGTCGACATCGCCTACCGCGTGCTGGAGGAATACGCGCCGCCCTCGCGCCTGCCGCCGCGGCCGGATTTCGTGCCCATCGACCTGTTCGAGCGCCAGGCCAACGATGGCCAGGTGCACAAATCGCTCAACGGCCTGCTCCAGCTCTACCAGACCTATATGTCCTACGAGCGCGACTTCCAGGTCGCCGATACCATGGCCCGCCTCGCCCGCGGCGGCGTGACCCTGGCGCCGATGGACGAAGTCGTCGAGGCCGGCGCCCGCTACGTCGTCGCCCAGCACTTCGGCACCGCCGCCCGGGCCGCCGCCTGACCCGCGGCCGCGCCCCCGGCCCGCCTTCCGCGGGCCGGCCGGCGGTATCGCCCACGCAAGGAAACCCATCGCAGCAATGAGCGTCCCCAGCCCGTCCTCCGCCCCACCTCTCGTGCGCCTGCACGAAGTCCGCCGCCGCTTCCTGCTTGGAGAAACCGCCGTCGACGCCCTCGCCGGTATCTCCTTCACCATAAACAGCGGCGAATTCCTCGCCGTCTGGGGGCCGTCCGGCAGCGGCAAATCCACGCTGATGAACGTGCTCGGCCTGATCGACACCCCCTCTTCCGGCGAGGTGTGGTTCGACGGCCAGGACACCCGCGGGCTGGCCGACGACGCCCTGACCGACTTCCGCGGCAGCCGCATCGGCTTCGTGTTCCAGAGCTTCAACCTGGTGCCGGTGTTGTCCGCCCTCGAGAACGTCATGCTGCCGCTGCAGATCCAGGGCGTGCCCGAGCGCCAGGCGCGCGGGCGTGCCGCCGCCGCGCTCGACGAGGTCGGCCTGGAACGCTTCCACGGCTCCCGCCCGGATCGCCTCAGCGGCGGCCAGCGCCAGCGGGTGGCCATCGCCCGCGCACTGGCCATCGAGCCGCGGCTGGTGATCGCCGACGAGCCCACCGCCAACCTCGACTCCGACAACGCCGCCATGGTCGTGGCGCTGATGCGCAAGCTCAACCACGACAAGGGCGTCACCTTCGTCTTCACCACCCACGACCCGCGCCTGCTCGACCAGGTGGATAGACGCATCCACCTGCGTGACGGCTGCATCGAGAGCGACGAGCACAGCGCATGAACACCTTCAGACTCGCGCTCCGCGGCCTCAGCCGCAATCGCCGCCGCAGCCTGGTGACGCTGCTCACCATCGCCTTCGGCTTCGCCGCCATCGCCCTCTTCGCCGGCTACACCCACAACGTCTATGACGGCCTCGCCCGCCAGGCGGTGCATGGCGAACTGCTGGGCCATCTCACCCTATCCAAGCGTGGCATGAGCAAGGAAGGCAAGCTGGACCCGGAGCGCTACCTGCTCACCGCCGCCGACATCGCCCGGATACGCGACGTGCTGCGCGACCAGCCCGGCATCGAGTTGGTCGCCCCGCGGCTGGCGCTCAGCGGCATCGTCAGCAACGGCCGCGCGAGTACCATCTTCATTGCCGAAGGCATAGAGCCGGCCGCGATGGAAGGGCTGCAGGCCGGCCTGCTCGCGCTGCAGGACATCCGCCGCGAAGCCTTCATGCGCACGCTGAAGAAGCTGGACCCGGAGCATGCCGACGTCGTCGCCCTGTCCGCCGGGCTGGCCGAACTGCTGCACCTGCCGCTGCAGGGCCAGGCCGCGCTGCTGGTGAATACCCTGCACGGCCAGGCCAACGCCATGGACATCACCGTGGGCAGCACCTTCACCACCGGCAACGCCAACACCAACGACAAGAGCGCGCTGATCCCGCTGGCGCTCACCCAGTCGCTGTACGACATCGACGGTGGCGCCGACCGCCTGACCGTGCTGCTGGACGACATCGCCCGCACCGAGCGCATGCGCGAGCGCCTGGGCGAGGCCCTGCGCGCCACCGGCCTGGACATCGAAATCCGCAGCTGGCAGGACCTGTCGGACTTCTACAACCAGGTCCACAACATGTTCAACATGATCTTCGGCTTCATCTTCAGCATCGTGCTCACGGTGGTGGTGATGGGCACCGCCAACTCCATGAGCATGACGGTGATAGAGCGCACCCGCGAGATCGGCACCCTGCGCGCCATCGGCCTGCGCCGCGGCGGCGTGCTGCGGCTGTTCGCCGCCGAAGCCATGCTGCTGACGCTGGTGAGCTGCGCGGTCGGCCTGCTCATCACCATCGCCGTGCGCTATGGCATCAACGCCGCCGCCATCTCCTACGTGCCGCCCAACAGCACCTCGCCGGTGCCGTTGCTGGTCGACCTCGACTTCGCCCGCATCGCCTTCACCCTGGTGCTGATGCTGGCCGTGGGCAGCCTCGCCGCCTGGCTGCCGGCCCGCCGCGCCGCCCACCAGGCCATTCCCGACGCGCTCGGCCACAACTAGACCGTTCCGGAATCCGCCCCATGCTCCGCAGACTCCTCGCCGCCGCCTGCCTCGCCCTCCTCGCCGCCACCCTGGCGCACGCCGGCCCCGACCCGCAGGCCCTGCTCAAGAATGCCGACCGCGCCCGCGGCGGCGGCCTGCCCGGCGTGGTCTGGGACATCCACCTGAACTCGCAGGAAGACGGCAAGGCCGGCGAACCACAACGCCTCACCGTGCGCGCCACCGACCAGGCCAGCGTGGCCGAAACCCAGGAGCCGGCGCGCTTCAAGGGCTCTCGCCTGCTGCAGGTGGAACGCAATATGTGGCTGACCCGGCCCGGCCTGTCCAAGCCCATCCCGATCTCGCCGCGCCAGCGCATGAGCGGCCAGGCCGCCAACGGCGACATCGCCGCCACCAACTACGCCCTGGACTACGAAGCCACGCTGGCCGGCAACGAGACGGTGGAAGGCGAAGACTGCGCGGTGCTGGAGCTGAACGCCCGCCACAAGCACACCACCTACGACCGCATCCGCTACTGGGTCTCCGGCAGCCGCGGCGTCGGCGTCAAGGCCGAGTTCCTGTCGGTCAGCGGCAAGCTGCTCAAGACCGCCTACTTCGAATACGCCCACACCATCCAGTACGACGGCCGCCAGATTCCCTTCGTCAGCCGCATGCGCATCCGCGACGCGCTCACCGACGGCGAAACCGTCATGGAATTCCGTGATGTCCGCATCGAACGCATCGCGCCGGACGCGTTCGATCTGGGGCAGAGCCAGTGAGCGGCACGCGCCGCCGCAGCCCTCTCCGCCCCCGTTCCCGCCTCCGCGCCCTCGCCGCGCTGCTCGGCGCCCTGGCGCTGCCACAAACCGCCACCGCGGACGAAGGCTGGGCGCTGCCACAAACCGCCACCGCGAATGAAGACTGGGCGCTGAGCGCCGATGCCACCCTCTACGGCTACGCCAACACGCTGCAGCCCGCGCACGACAGCGTCCAGAACCCGGACAACCGCATCGCCCGGCTCGCCCGCGACAGCCTCACCTTCGAAGGCCGCTTCAACCTCAAGGCCGAACGCGGGCCGCTGCGCCTCACCGCACGCCCCATCGTCCACTGGCAGCACGACAACCAGCAGGGCAGCGGCAGCCAGAGCTACCTCAGCCAGTGGCAGCTGCGCTGGCGCGCCGGCACCGACCTCACCGCCGCCATCGGACGCGAAACCCTGAGCTGGGGGCCGGCGCAGTTCCGCTCGCCGTCCAACCCGTACTACTTCGACAACGGCCGCAGCAACCCCATACGCGAGCTCTCGGGGGTGGATGTCGCCCGCCTCATCTGGGCGCCGGACGTCACCCGCAGCGTCTATCTGGCGCGCATCGCCAGCAGCGGCCACGACGCCGCGCGGCCCGACCCCTGGGCCGACAGCTGGCTGCTCAAGGCCGACCTGCGCAGCGACGACCTCGCCGCCGGCCTGGCGCTGGCCGGCCGGCCGCAAGCCGGCCACTTCATCGGCGCCCATCTGCAGCACACCGTCAGCGACGAATGGCTGCTCTATGGCGAATTCGGCTCCTCCACGCTGACCCGCAGCCTGCGCCCGGCCGGCGATGCGGCGCAGCCGGTGGACATCGCCGACGAGTCGCCGCGCCATTCGAGCTGGCTGCTGGGCGCCAGCTACACGCTGGAGAACGGCCACAGCCTCACCGCCGAATACCTGCGCTACGGTCACGGCTACGACGGCGACGCCCGCCGCAGCCACTTCCGCCGCGCCGAAATGGCGACGACCCGGCTACCTGCTGCCGAAGCCGCGCAGACCCTGGGCGCCGGCCTGAGCACCGCGCCGCCGCTGCTCGGGCGCGACTACCTCCACCTCATCTGGCAGAACAGCCCGCTGAGCGACGACGGCTACTGGCGCCTGATGCTGAGCCACAGCCTCGCCGACGGCAGCGCCCAGGCCAGCCTGTTCGCCGAGCGCCCGCTCAGCCGGCATGTCACCGCCTTCGTGCTCGGCACAGTGCCGCTCGGCGGCCGCGGCACCGAGTTCGGCGACCTGTTCGACTACAGCCTCACCCTGGGCGCGCGCATCGCCCTGCCCTGAGCGCCCGGGCGGCGGCCCTGCCCGCGGCAGGCATCACCCGCCGAAACTTTCACCCGGCTGTGGCACTCTCCGTCCCATCCCCGCCCCTCGCGGCCCCGCCGGAGTTCAGCCATGCGCCATGCCGTCTGCCTCGTCACCATCCTCGCCGCCCTGGGCGCCGGCCAGCCCACCCTCGCCGCCGACACGCCAGCCGCCGCCGCGCCGGCACCGGCGCTGCTGAACAACAGCTTCCGCCGCCTGCATGCCGACGAGACGGTGGATCTCAGGCGTTACCAGGGCCAGCCGCTGCTGATCGTGAACACCGCCAGCCACTGCGGCTACACCGGCCAGTTCAAGGAGCTGGAAGCGGTGCACCAGCGCTACAAGGCCAGCGGCCTGAAGGTGCTGGGCTTCTCTTCCGACGACTTCAACCAGGAGGCGGACGACGAAGCCAAGGCGGCCAACGTCTGCTTCGTCAATTTCGGCGTCAGCTTCGACATGTTCGCGCCCACCCATGTGCGCGGCGAGCAGGCCAACCCGCTGTTCCGCCAGCTGGCGCGGGAGTCGGCGGAGCCGAAGTGGAACTTCACCAAGTACGTGGTCGGCCGTGACGGCAAGGTGCTCGCCAGCTTCCCCAGCAAGGTGAAGCCGGACGCGCCGGAAGTGACGGCGGCGATAGAGCGGGCGCTGGCCGAGCCGGCGCGCTGAGGCCGGCCGCCGGGCCGCCGCGCGCATCACGCACGGCCCGGCTGGCTCAAGCCTCCGCCGGCGTCAGCGCGCGGAACATGGCGCAACGGTCGAAGGCAGCCATGTCCGCCGGCACCGCCTTGCGGCCGCAGTACTTGGCCACCAGCTTCGCCAGGCCCTTGATGTCGCGGCCGGAGGCCTGCGGGTAGCGCACCACCAGGCGGTCGATGAGCGCCGCGTCCAGCGCCAGGCCGAACTGCTCGGCCATCACCCGCCAGATGCGGGCGCGCGCCTCGGCGTCGGGCGGTTCGTAGCGGATCAGGGCGATGCAGCGGGAAACGATGGCTTCGTCGATGTCATCCACCCGGTTGGTGGTGAGGAAGAGCAGGCCGTTGAAATACTCCAGCACGCGCAGGAACACGCCCACCACCGCGTTCATCGAGATGTTGTCGTCGCGGCGCTTGATGTAGACGTCCGCCTCGTCGATCAGCATCACCGCGCCCCAGCGCTGGGCGCGGGTCAGCACCTCCTTCAGCGCGGTCTCCATCGCCGCCACGTTGAGGCCGAGCTGGCCGGAATGCACCCGGTACAGCGGCCGGCGGATGATCTCGGCGTACACCTCGGCGGTCAGCGTCTTGCCCACGCCCGGGGGGCCGGCGCACAGCACGGTGGTGCCGCCGGACTTGCCGGCGACGATGTCTTCCATCAGCACGTCCATCTCGGCGGTGAGGATGTCGATGAGGTCGGTCTGCTCCTCCGGCAGCACCAGCTTGTCCTTCAGCTCCGGGCTGTAGCGGTAGGGCTCCAGATCATCCACGTGCACCCACACGTAGTGGTGCAGGTCGAGGTGAAACATCAGGATGTAGAAGTGCACCGGCAGGCGGGTGAACATGCCCTCCGGCAGGATGGCCTGGATGGCCTCGATCTCCGCTTCCAGCTTGAACTCGCCGTTCTTCGACGCCCAGCGCAGGTAGCGCTCCAGCACATTGCCCTGGGTGTCCAGCGTCAGCGAGCGGTCGGCGAGGATGTTCTCGTCGTTCACCAGCCGCGCCTTGCCGCCGCTGGAGGAGAGCACCACCACATCCTTGCGCGACCAGTCGGTGTCGCGGTGGGTGGCGGTGGGGTTCTCGGCGTAATAGCCGGTGCCGCCGCCGGAGAACTGCTCGCCGTAGCGGGCGCGCCAGTCGAAGTAGCGCTGCTCGCCCTCGTCATAGGCCTGCAGCAGCGCCGGTGTTTCGCGCACGAAGCCCTTGCCGGCGAAGATCTCCGCCACCGTGCGGCCGGGAATGTCGCTGGGGGTGATGCGGATGTTGGCGGTGGCGAGCTTGCCCTTGGCGTTGGCGCGCAGCTCCACCAGCACCTTGGCGCTCTCTTCGCCGCCGGGCGGGGTGTAGTCGATGCGCGCCACCGCCCAGGCCTGCGGCTTGCCGGTGAGGGCAGCGGTGAACAGCCAGCCGCGCACGCCGCCGGTGGCGAGGTAGCGGATCACCTCCGGCACCACCCGCTCCAGCTCGTCGTCGGCGAAGCGGTAGCCGCCGTCGCCGAAGGCCGCGCTCAGCGTCGCCAGCTGCGCGGCGCGGGCGCGCTCGTTCGGCCCGCCGGCGTCGTAGAGATCGCCGAGGAAGCGCACCTCGGCATGCTCCAGCTGGGAGAAGGGCACCTCCGCCCGGTTGCCGAGCTTGAGCTGGTCCTGCAGCCAGCCCAGCCGGGGAAAGGCCTGCACCATCGCCTCCACATGCCGGCGTTCGATCTGTAGTTTCACTGCGTGCTCCCTGGGGGTTGGGGTGCGGCAGACGAGCAGGTTCGATGCCATCTGCGCCTGCAGCCCATTTCTCTTTTTAAACAGACGCTTGCACGAAAGTGCTGCTGTCGCATTCCCCACACGCGCCGCTCCGCCGCGCCCGGACAGAACACTGACGCTGCGGTGCGCAAAGCCCCTTTGCACCCCGATGGACAATTGCTTTCCACTTTTGTCGACGAAATGTAGCGAAGCGCAGCCGCCCTCTATTTCCATCGACAGAGAAAAATATCGGCAAGCCGATGATTTTCCAGCAGATCGCGGCCCACCCATGAATTGGCACAGTCCCTGCAACTGTTACGCCATTCGTTACACCGGCGAACACCCCAATGGAATCCACCTACGGCAGCACCCTCGTCCTCGGCATCGGCAACCTGCTGTGGGCAGACGAAGGCTTCGGCGTGCGCTGCGTCGAGGCTTTCGACGCCGCCTGGGAAACCCCGGCCGACGTCACCGTGATGGACGGCGGCACCCAGGGCCTCTACCTGCTGCCCTATGTATCCGCCGCGCAGCGGCTGATCGTGTTTGACGCGGTGGACTACGGCCTGGAGCCGGGCACCATGCGCCTGGTCGAGAACGACGAGGTGCCGCGCTTCATGGGCGCAAAGAAGATGAGCCTGCACCAGACCGGCTTCCAGGAAGTGCTGGCCTCCGCCGCCATGCTGGGCCGCGGCCCGGCGCAGATGCTGCTGATCGGCGTGCAGCCGGTGGAGCTGGAGGATTTCGGCGGCAGCCTGCGGCCGCAGGTGCGCGCCCGCGTGCCGGAGGCGGTGGACCTGGCCGCCGCGCGGCTGCGCGAATGGGGCGTGACCCTGACCCCTCGCGCCGAAGCGCCGGCCCGCCTCAACGACAACGCCCTCGCCCTGCACGCCTACGAGCAGGGCCGGCCGGCGGAGGAACTGGCCTGCCGCACCGGCGACGAGCGCTTCATGCCCAAGGCCTCGCAGTGAAGGCCGCCTCCTGTACGCCCTCGCCCCGCCGGAGGACGCGCTGAGATGTGCGTCGGCATTCCCATGCAGGTGCTGCGCAGCGAGGACGGCCGCGCGCTGTGCCGCGACCGCGACGGCGGCGAGACCTGGATAGACACCCTGCTCACCGGCCCGCAGCCGGCCGGCGCCTGGCTGATGACCTTCCTCGGCGCCGCCCGCGACGTCATCGACGCCGACGAAGCCGCCCGCAGCCTGGCCGCGCTGGCCGCGCTGGACAGCCTGATGGCCGGCGGCACGCCCGACCTGGACGCCGCCTTCGCCGACCTGGTCGGCCGCGAACCCCAGCTCCCCGACTTCCTGAGAGACCAGAAGAAATGAACGACGCTACCTCCTTCGGCATCAGCACCAGCCCCTTCGAGCAAGGCCTGCAGCGCCTGCGCGAACGCGACGGCTTCACCCAGCTCGAGGCCAGCGACCTCGCCGCCTTCGCCGCCGCAAGCGGCGACGCGGTGATCCTGCTCACCGACGACCCGGTGCGCTGCCCGGAAGCCTGGGACATGGTGGTGGTGCTGCCGGAAGCGCTGAAATCCGCCGACGCCCCCTTCCGCTGCGCCTACGCCGCGCCGGCGGCCAGCCGCGAGATCGCCGCCCAGTTCGGCATCAGCCGCTACCCGGCGCTGCTGTTCCTGCGCGGCGGCCAGCGGAGCGCCGAGGAAGAGGGTGAGGCCACAGACGCCCGGCCCGGCGACTACGTCGGCGCCATCGAAGGCATGCGCGACTGGCGGCCGCTGGTGGACGCCATCAACCGCATGCTCGCCACCCCGGCCGCGCGCCGGCCCGGTATCGGCATCCCGGTGCGCGCCAGCATTCCCACCTCCTGTCACTGAGGACAGCGCCGATGAAAGCCTTCCCCATCCCGGTTGTCGCCGTCGGTCCCGGCTCCCAGTCGCCCTTCGAGGAAGAAGACCTGGAGTACATGCCCATGCCCAGCGGCATGGATACCTTCAACCCGCCGCGCCTGCCGGACGAAGTCGCCCCCGCCGCCCGTGATGCCGCCGTCGGCTTGCTGCAGAACCTGATCGCGGCCATGGAGGCCTGGCGCTTCGGCGACGCCGGCCACCCGGTGGCCAACCTCGCCGGCCTGCCGGCGGAGGTACTGGCGCTGGTGAATGACGCCCTCGGCCAGGGCGAGGTCAGCGCCCGGGTGGAAGCCCGCGGCGGCGAGCCGGCGCTGCGCATCCAGGAAACGGTGTTCGCCGGCGTCTGGCGCGTCATCGCCGAGGATGGCAGCTTCGACCGCATCGAAGCCTGCGCCATGCCGCCCGCCGCCGTCACCCGGCCGCAGATCGACATGCCGGCCACGCTCACCCCGCCGCCGGCGCCGCAGGGCGTCATGAACGCGCCGGCGGTGATGAACGAGCTGCTGGACGCGGTCGCCCGC
>NZ_WUEI01000210.1 GCF_012911025.1 Azoarcus sp. TTM-91
CCCGTGGCAGCGGAAAAAGGAGGCCGGCTGGCGCCCCCCCCCCAGGGCCAGTGAAATAACAGGCAGGCCCGGCGCACGACGCATCCGCCGGCAGAGTCCACCAAGCTCAGCTCGCCAACGCCAGCCCGGCCCTCCATGCACCGCCGGCGGGCAAGGGCCGCGCTGCTGCTTCTCTCCCCGTTCAGCGCCCCCGCCGGGCATCCTCCTCCGCGATCTCCGCCCACTCCGCATCCTCGAACAGCCGCGAGCGGGTCAGGAAGCGCAGCCCCTCCGGGTTCTCCAGCGAGAACATGCCGCCGCGGCCCTCGACCACGTCGATGATGAGCTGGGTGTGCTTCCAGTATTCGAACTGCGGCCGGCTGATGTAGAAGGGCGCGCCGCCGATCTCGCCCAGCTGCACGTCGCTGTCGCCGACGAGGAACTCGCCGCGCGGATAGCACATCGGCGAGCTGCCGTCGCAGCAGCCGCCGGACTGGTGGAACATCAGCGGGCCATGTTTTGCGGCCAGCTTGTCGATCAACGCCAGCGCAGCCGGCGTCGCAGTCACTCGCGGAACCATCGCTTGCCTCCGTGGAAAACGCCTTCCGGAAAACAAAAAGGGCGGCCGTTCCCGGCCGCCCCAAGCCTGCTCACCAAGCAGGAGGGAGGAGCATCAGAAGAAGCCGAGCGCCTTCGGGCTGTAGCTCACCAGCAGGTTCTTGGTCTGCTGGTAGTGGTCCAGCATCATGCTGTGGTTCTCACGGCCGATGCCGGACTGCTTGTAGCCGCCGAAGGCCGCGTGCGCCGGGTAGAGGTGGTAGCAGTTGGTCCACACGCGGCCGGCCTTGATGGCGCGGCCGAAACGGTAGGCGCGGCTGCCGTCGCGGGTCCATACGCCGGCGCCCAGGCCGTACAGGGTGTCGTTGGCGATGGCCAGCGCTTCCGCTTCGTCCTTGAAGGTGGTGACCGACACCACCGGCCCGAAGATCTCTTCCTGGAAGATGCGCATCTTGTTGTTGCCCTTGAACACCGTGGGCTGGATGTAGAAGCCCTCCGCCAGATCGCCGCCGAGCTGGGCGCGGCCGCCGCCGGTGAGGCACTGGGCGCCTTCCTGGCGGCCGATGTCCAGGTAGGAGAGGATCTTCTCGACCTGCTCGTTGGAGGCCTGGGCGCCGATCATGGTCTCGGTGTCCAGCGGGCTGCCCTGCTTGATGGCCTTGACCCGCGCCAGGGCGCGGTCCATGAAGCGGTCGTAGATGGATTCGTGGATCAGCGCGCGCGAGGGGCAGGTGCACACTTCGCCCTGGTTGAGCGCGAACAGCACGAAGCCCTCGATGGCCTTGTCGAAGAACTCGTCGTCGGCGCTAGCCACGTCGGCATGGAAGATGTTGGGCGACTTGCCGCCCAGTTCCAGCGTCACCGGAATCAGGTTCTGGCTGGCGTATTGCATGATCAGCCGGCCGGTGGTGGTCTCGCCGGTGAAGGCGATCTTGGCGATGCGCGAGCTGGAGGCCAGCGGCTTGCCGGCTTCCAGGCCGAAGCCGTTCACCACGTTGAGCACGCCCGGCGGCAGCAGGTCGGCGATCAGCTCCATCAGCACCAGGATGCCGGTGGGCGTCTGCTCGGCCGGCTTGAGCACGACGCAGTTGCCCGCCGCCAGGGCCGGCGCCAGCTTCCACGCCGCCATCAGGATGGGGAAGTTCCACGGGATGATCTGGCCGACCACGCCCAGCGGCTCGTGGAAATGGTAGGCCACGGTGTTCTCGTCCACCTCGGAGAGGCTGCCTTCCTGGGCGCGCACGCAGCCGGCGAAGTAGCGGAAGTGGTCGATGGCGAGCGGGATGTCCGCCGCCAGGGTTTCGCGGATGGGCTTGCCGTTGTCCACCGTCTCGGCGTAGGCCAGCACTTCCAGGTTGGCTTCCATGCGGTCGGCAATGCGGTTGAGCACCTGGGCGCGCTCGGTCACCGAAGTGCGGCCCCACTTGTCGGCGGCGGCGTGGGCGGCATCCAGCGCCAGGGTGATGTCTTCTTCGGTGGAGCGGGCCACCTGGCAGAAGACCTTGCCGGTGACCGGCGTGACGTTGTCGAAGTACTGGCCGCGTACCGGGGCGACCCACTTGCCGTTGATGAAGTTGTCGTAGCGGCTCTTGAACTGGACCTTGGCGCCGGCCTGGCCGGGCAATGCGTACAGCATGGTGTCTCCTCCTGTTTTCACCGTTGCGCCAGCGCGTCCGGGGCTTGGCCGGGCGCGGCAGGCACCGCGTTTGTGGAGCCGGGGGCTCCGCTGATGATGGCGGGAACGTTCCGGCACTGCTGCCTGAGCGACTCGCTGATGTCGAACGCTGAGCGTCGCCCCACCGGTTCAGCATGGACCATGCCACCAGCGCTTGCCCACGCCGGCTGACCGGCGGGAGAGCGCGCGCCGCCGGGGGCGGAGCAGGAGCAGGCCGGCATGGCGCCCGGCGCAGGCGAGGTATGCAAGATGCCTTGCGCCGGCGAGGTCGGGGTGTGCAAGCACCTGCTCCAGTTCTGAACACCTGTTCCATTTCGTCGCAACGCCACGGAGCAATCCCTGCCCGCCTGGCATTGCTGCGCTACGGCATGGTTGTTGCGTTCTCGCCGGCATGGCCGCCACCAGCCCCCCCTGCCCCCTGCCGGCGGCATCGGCGACGCCGGAACGCAATCCCTTCCGCGCGCTGGCCCTATCCCCGATGCCCGCCATGCCTGCGCCCCCTGCCGCGGATTCCGACGGCAGCCGCGCACACCTGCTCGCCTTCGCCCTGCCGGCCGCCGAACAACTGCACCGGCTGGCGGACAGCCCGGATCTCACCGTGCTGCTGGCCGACCGCGACGGCCTGGTACTGGCCGCCATCGGCCACCTCGCCATCGCCCCTGGCAGTGCCCGCATGGAAGCCATCGCCGGCGCGCCCGGCGGCAGCAGCGGGCTGTGCCTGGCCGAACCCATCGCCACCCGCACCCGTGGTCTGCTCGGCCTGGCGGACGCCTCGGCGCGGCTGTCCCACGGCGGTGTGGTCAGCCTGCTCTCCCTGCTGCGCACCACCGCCGAGCTGATAGAACACCGCCTCACCGAAACCGCCCCCGGTGGCTGCATCGCCCTGCACCTGCACAGCCACCCGGAACTGCTGGGCACGCCGCTGGAAGGGCTGATGGTGTTCGACGCAGAAGGCCGGCTGCTGGCCAGCAACCGCCACGCCCGCCGCCTGCTGGCGCTACCCACCGAAGCCGAGGGCAGCACCTGCCTGGACTGCGTCGGCCAACCCTGGCCCGCCCTGCGCGCCCGCCTCGGCCGCTTTCCGGCGCCGCTGCTGCTGGACGGACGGGACGGCCAGACGCTGGCGGCGCTGGTGCGGGTCGTGGGGAGCCCTGGCTGAGGGCTGGAGTGGCGGACTGGCACGCGCCAGCCCACATGGCCGGGCGGTGGCTTCGTCGCCTGCCTGATCCAGTTCCTGCGTTCTCTCCGGCAATCCCGGCCGTCTCGGCTTCAGCGCTTCTTCATCGACCGTCCCCAGACAACAAGCGGAGAAGCGACGGCCTTCTCCCCTCTCCCCTCTCCCCTCTCC
>NZ_WUEI01000211.1 GCF_012911025.1 Azoarcus sp. TTM-91
GCCCGCCCCATGCCGGTGCTCATGGCCGGCGAAGGTTGGCGCTACGACGGCGAGTCCGGCCCGGACAACTGGGGCAAGCTGCGGCCCGACTGGCGGCTGTGCGCCGAGGGCTTGCGGCAATCGCCGATAGACCTGCGCGACGGTGTGGCGGTGGACCTGGAGCCGGTGAAGTTCGATTACCGCCCGACCCGCTTCCGCATCGCCGACACCGGCAACACCCTGCGGGTGACGGTGGGAGAGGGCATGGGCATCGAGCTGCGCGGGCAGCGCTATGCGCTGGACTCCTTCACCATCCACCGGCCCTCGGAAGTGCGCATCGGCGGCCAGGCTTCCGACATGTCGGTGCAGTTCCTGCACCGGGATTTCGACGGCCGCATCGCCATCGTCTCGGTGCTGCTGGAGCGCGGCACCCAGCCCAATCCGCTGCTGCAGGCGGTGCTGAACAACCTGCCGCTGGAGAAAGGCAGCAACTACATGCCCACCGGCATGATGGACCTGGGCGCCTTCCTGCCCACCAGCCCGGCCCACTATCTCTACCTCGGCTCCTTATCCACGCCGCCGTGCACCGAGGGCGTGAGCTGGGTGGTGCTGAAGCAGCCGGTGCCGGTATCGGATGAACAGATCGCCATCTTCAGCCGCCTCTACCCGCGCAACATCCGCCCGCTGCAGCCCGGCAACGGCCGTTTGCTGCTCGAATCGCGCTGAATATCGTGTCCGCGGCGTGACGGATGCAACGGTATTCGGCCGCTCCGGCGGGTTAGGATGCCCGCCCGCAGGCGGAACCTGCCCGCCCGGGCGGGGCCATCGCGGCGCCGCCCGGCAGCCATCTCCCCTCCGCCGTGTTGCGGCACTCGAATCTTGGTGGATATGAACGTCCTGGAAGACACGCGCATAGGCGCTGGCATCCAGGTCTTCGTCGTCGAGGACGATGAAGACCTGCGTGAAGAGATCGGCCTCGGCCTGGCGGACTTCGGCTTCGCCGTGCAGACCTTTCCCGATCCGCGCGAGCTGTACCGCGGCATGCTCAAGTCGCGCTGCGACATCGTCGTGGTGGACATCGGCCTGCCGGGCGAGGATGGCTTCTCGGTGACCGAGCATCTGCGCTCCATCAGCAACGTCGGCATCGTCATCCTCTCCGGCCGGCGCGGCGTGGAAGACCGGGTGCGCGGCCTGATGGGCGGCGCGGACGCCTGGCTGTCCAAGCCGGCGGACCTGCGCGAGCTGGCGGTGACGCTGGTGAGCGTGCGGCGGCGGATGGCGCTGGTCCCCGCCGGCGGCGAGGTCGAGCCGCCGCCACCACGCGCGCCGCAGCCGGCCGCGCCGGAGTGGGTGCTGACGGTGGATGGCTGGGCGCTGGTGTCGCCCGGTGGGCGTTCGGTGTCGCTGACGCCCTCGGAGCGGCTCTTCATCCAGTGCCTGTTCAACCAGGCCAACGAAGTGGTGCGGCGCGAAGTGCTGGTGGAGGCGATGGGCCACCGCGCCGACTACTACCTCAACCACCGGCTGGACATGCTGGTGAGCCGGCTGCGGCGCAAGATCCAGAGCGAGACCGGCGAGGCGCTGCCGCTGCGGGCGGTGCGCGGCTTCGGTTTCATCCTGTCGCGGCACCAGGCCGGCGGCTGAGGGCGCGGGCGGATTCCGCCTGCCCCGCTTTCCCGGGTTTTTCCGCGGCCGCGGTTCAGGCCGGCTCGACGTGCCGGCTGCGGTATTCCTTCAGCCAGTGCTCGAAGTCGTCCGGCGCCAGCGGCGGCGAGATGCCGTAGCCCTGCACATGGTCGCAGCCCAGCTCGGCCAGCGCGGTGAGCTGTTCCGGCTTCTCCACGCCCTCGGCCACCACCCGACGGCGGAAGGCGCGCGCCAGGCCGATCACGCCTTCGACGATGGCGCGGTCTTCCGGGTCGTCCAGCATCTCGTTGATGAAGGAACGGTCTATCTTCAGCGCCTGCACCGGCAGCTGGCGGCAGTAGGTGAGCGAGGAATAGCCGGTGCCGAAGTCGTCCAGCGCGAAGCGGAAGCCACGGCGGTTGCAGTCGCCGACGATGCGGCTGGCGCGTGACAGGTCCTGCAGCGCAGCGGTTTCCAGGATCTCGAACTCGATCAGGTGCGGGTCCAGCCCCGGGTGGCGCGCCAGCCGCTCGCTCAGCAGCAGGCCCAGCTCCTCCTGCTGCAGCAGCGGGGCGGAGACGTTGACGCTGGCTGGCAGCTCGATGTCGTGGTGCTGCCATTCGGCCAGCTGCTCCAGCACCGCGTCCAGCACCCACTCGTCTACCTCGCGGGCCAGCGTGGTGTCCTGGATGGCGAACAGGAAGGCGGCCGGCGGCAGCAGCCCGCGGGTGGGGTGCTGCCAGCGGATCAGGCCCTCGCAGCCCACCACCATGCGGTTGTCGATGGAGATCACCGGCTGGTAGTGGATGCGGAACTCGCCGCGCTTGAGGCCGTTGCGTATCTCCTGCTGCAGGTTCTTGCGCTTGTGGGACTGCACCTCGTCCACCGAGCCGAACAGCCGCCAGGCGTTGCGGCCGCCCTCCTTGGCGCGGTACATCGCCTGGTCGGCGTGGCGCAGCAGGGTGTCGGCGTCCTCGCCGTCGTCCGGGAACAGGCTCACGCCTATGCTGGCGCTCAGCGGGCTGCCCTCCAGTCCGGCCACCGGGTGGGAGATGACCTCCAGCAGGCGGCCCAGCACCGTCTCCAGTTCGTCCGCGCTGGTGATGTCGCTCAGCAGCAGGGCGAACTCGTCGCCGCCCAGCCGCGCCACCGTGTCGCCGCCGCGCAGATTGGCCTTCAGCCGGGTGGAGATCTCCTGCAGCACCTCGTCGCCGGCGTGGTGGCCGTGGCGGTCGTTGATCGGCTTGAAGCCGTCCAGGTCCAGGTAGCACACCGCCAGCATGGTGCCGTGGCGGCGCGCCTGCGCCAGCGCCTGCTCCATGCGGTCGGAGAACAGCTGGCGGTTGGGCAGCTGGGTGAGCGGGTCGTGGTAGGCGAGGTGCTCCAGCCGCTGCTGGTACTCCTTGATCATGGACAGATCGGAGTAGGTGGCGACGTAGTGGCTGATGCGGCCGCTGCTGTCTCGCACCGCGCTGATCGCAACCAGTTCCGACACCAGCTGGCCGTTGCGGCGGCGGTTGATGATCTCGCCGCGCCACATGCCGGTGCTGCCGATCTCGCTCCACATGTCCTCGTAGAAGGCGCTGTCGTGCCAGCCGGAGCGCAGCAGGTGCGGGGTGCGGCCTATCAGTTCCTCACGCGCATAGCCGCTGGTTTCCACGAAGGCACGGTTGATCTCGACGATGCGGCAGCTGGCGTCGGTCACCACCACGCCGTCATGCACCGTGTCGAACACCCGCGCGGCGATGCGCTCGCGGCGGCCGCGACGCTGGAACAGCGTGGGTTCGTTGGCGGACGGTCGCTTCAGCGGGGCAGGGCCGGTACGGGAACGAGGCATGCGGTGGGGGCGG
>NZ_WUEI01000212.1 GCF_012911025.1 Azoarcus sp. TTM-91
CTGCTGATCCGCCTGGAAGCCGCCGGCGCGGCGGCCGGGGTGGGCGGGGCGGCTGGCGCCGCCTTCGGTGCTTCGGCGGCAGTCGCTGCGCCGGCGGCTTCCAGGCGGATCAGCAGGGCGCCTTCGGCCACCTTGTCGCCGACCTTGACCAGCACTTCCTTGACCACGCCAGCGGCGGAGGAGGGCACGTCCATCGTGGCCTTGTCCGATTCCAGCGTGCAGATGGCGTCATCCACCGCGATGGTGTCGCCGACCTTCACGAACAGCTCGATCACCGGCACTTCGTCGAAGTCGCCGATGTCCGGAACTTTCACTTCAATCAGTTGGCTCATCGTCGCGTCCTCCTCAGACCGTCAGCGGGTTGGGCTTGTTGGCGTCCAGCGCATACTTCTGCAGCGCGGCGGCCACGGTTTCGCGCGGGATGCTGCCCTCGTCGGCCAGCGCCTTCAGCGCGGCCACGGTGACCCAGCGGCGATCCACTTCGAAGAAGTGGCGCAACTGCTCGCGGGTGTCGGAGCGGCCGAAGCCGTCGGTGCCCAGGGTGACGTAGCGGTTCTTGACGAAGGGGCGGATCTGCTCTGCGTAGAGCTTGACGTAGTCGGTGGCGGCGATCACCGGCCCGCTGGCGCCTTCCAGGCACTTCTCGACATGGGAGACGCGCTGGGTTTCCAGCGGATGCAGCATGTTCCAGCGGTTTACGTCCTGGCCGTCGCGTACCAGCTCGTTGAAGCTCGGGCAGCCCCAGATGTCGGCTTCCACCTTCCAGTCGTTCTTCAGCAGCTCGGCGGCGGCGATGACCTCGCGGAAGATCGTGCCGGAGCCCAGCAACTGCACGCGCGGGCCGCCGGAGGCCTCGGCCTTGCGGAAGGCGTACATGCCCTTGAGGATGTCCTGCTCGGCGCCGGCCGGCATCTCGGGATGTTCGTAGTTCTCGTTCATCACCGTGATGTAGTAGTAGATGTCCTCCTGTTCGGCGAACATCCGGCGCAGGCCGTCCTGCACCACCACCGCCACTTCGTACTGGAAGGTGGGGTCGTAGCTGATGCAGTTGGGGATCATGTTGGCGAGGATCAGGCTGTGGCCGTCCTCATGCTGCAGGCCTTCGCCGTTCAGCGTGGTGCGGCCGGCGGTGCCGCCGATCATGAAGCCGCGGGTGCGCTGGTCGGCAGCCGCCCAGCACAGGTCCATGGTGCGCTGCAGGCCGAACATGGAATAGAAGATGTAGAAGGGCACCATCTGCACGCCGTGCACGCTATAGGCGGTGCCGGCGGCGATCCAGTCGGCCATCGCGCCGGCTTCGTTGATGCCTTCCTGCAGTACCTGGCCAGTCTGCGATTCCTTGTAGAACATCAGCTGGTCATGGTCTTCCGGCACGTAGTTCTGGCCTTGCTGGTTCCAGATGCCGTACTGGCGGAACATGCCTTCCATGCCGAAGGTGCGGGATTCGTCGGGCACGATGGGCACGACATGGCGGCCGATGCCCTTGTCCTTGAGCAGGGTGTTCATGATGCGCACGATGGCCATCGTGGTGGACAACTCACGGCCTTCGCCGGAGGCTTTCAACAGCGCCTCGAAGGCGGACAGCGGCGGCACCGGCAGGGCTTCCGCGGTGCGGCGGCGCTGCGGCAGGAAACCGCCCAGGGCCACGCGGCGCTCCATCATGTACTTGTATTCGGCGGAGTCTTCCGGGAACTTCAAGTAGGGCAGCTCGGCCACCTTGTCATCCGGTACCGGCAGGCCGAAACGGTCGCGGAAGCGGCGTACCGCGTCCACATCCAGCTTCTTCTGCTGGTGGGAGATGTTCATCGCCTCGCCGGCCTGGCCCATGCCGAAGCCCTTGATGGTCTTGGCCAGGATCAGGGTGGGCTGGCCCTTGTGCTCGGTGGCGGCCTTGTAGGCGGCGAAGATCTTGAACAGGTCGTGGCCGCCGCGGTTGAGATTCCAGATCTCGTCGTCAGTCCAGTCGGCCACCAGCTCCTTCAGCTCGGGCGTGTTGAAGAAGTACTCGCGCACGTAGGCGCCGTTCTTGGCCTTGAAGGTCTGGTACTCGCCGTCCACGCATTCCATCATGCGCTTCTTCAGCAGGCCCTTCTTGTCGCGCTGGAGCAGGGTGTCCCAATGGGTGCCCCAGATCACCTTGATGACGTTCCAGCCGGCGCCGCGGAACTCGGCTTCCAGCTCCTGGATGATCTTGCCGTTGCCGCGTACCGGGCCGTCCAGGCGCTGCAGGTTGCAGTTGATGACGAACACCAGGTTGTCCAGCTGTTCGCGCGCGGCCATGCCGATCGCGCCCAGGGATTCGACTTCGTCGGTCTCGCCGTCACCGAGGAAGGCCCAGACCTTGCGCTGTTCGGCGCGCCCGGCGTCGATGAGACCGCGGGAGGCGAGGTACTTCATGAAACGGGCCTGGTAGATCGCCTGCAGCGGTCCCAGGCCCATGGAAACGGTGGGGAACTGCCAGAAGTCCGGCATCAGCCAGGGGTGCGGATAGGAAGAGATGCCTTTGCCATCCACTTCCTGGCGGAAGTTGTCCATCTGTTCTTCACTGAGGCGGCCGAGCATGAAGGCGCGGGCATAGACGCCGGGCACCGAGTGGCCCTGGAAGAAGATCAGGTCGCCATCGTGGTTGGCGGAAGGCGCATGCCAGAAATGGGAGAAGCCGACGTCGTAGAGGGCGGCGGCTGAGGCGAAGGAGGCAATGTGGCCGCCGACGTTGGTGTGCTTGTTGGCGCGCACCACCATCGCCATCGCATTCCAGCGGATGTAGGAATGGAGCTTGATCTCCATGTCCGGGTCGCCCGGATAGCGGGGCTGCTGGTCGGCGGGGATGGTGTTGATGTACTGGGTGGTGGCGGAATAGGGGATGTCCATCCCGTCTTCACGCGCGGCTTCTATGAGCCTTTCGATCAGGTAGTGTGCCCGTTCGGCGCCTTCGTTCTCGATGACTGCGGCCAGGGCATCCAGCCACTCCTTCGTTTCCTGCGTATCCGGGTCGGTTTGCAGAAAGACGTTTGTTTTCCCGGTCATGGTTTGTCTCCTCATGACTTGCGGTTGGCGGATCCCGCCAGGGTAGGGCGGGACGTTTTCAGAGCATGCGCGTGACCGTTCCGGACCTCGGGTAGGTCAACTTTTCAAACTATAAAACGATGTTTCGTCATGTGCAATTGTGCGCCGCAACCAAGAATTGACGCGGGAATGGCGCTGTCGCCGCCGCCGGGCCGGCGGCGGCCGGCATAGGGACGGAAAGGGCGTGGCCGCGGCCGGGGGCTGCGCAGCGGCTGGCTTCAGAGAAGAGTGGAGCGTGGGTGGAAAAGTGCCACCGGGAAAAAAATCGGCCGGGGGTGAGGG
>NZ_WUEI01000213.1 GCF_012911025.1 Azoarcus sp. TTM-91
CCCCAGCCCCAACCCCAGCGCCATCTGGATGGCGCTCTGCGCGGCGCCCCCTTTTGCCATGCTGGCCAGAAGGCAACGCGCACAGTCACCTGCGGCACTCACTCCTCCGCCCTTGCCGCCGAGTACAGTCCGGCGCGGCGCGTGGCGGGCAGGGTGGCGATCAGCAGCGCGCCGTAGGCCAGGGCGCAGCCGGCCACCAGCGCGCTCAGCGCCGCCCAGTGCGCCGCCTGGGCGATCAGGAAGGCGCCTACCGCCGGGCCGGTGCGGAAGATCAGGCCGTACAGTGCCACCACCCGGCCGCGCAGGGCCGGTGCGCTCTGCAGTTGGCACAGCGACTGCATGGCGATGTTGCAGATGACGTGGAACAGGCCGGCGGCCACCATCGCCGGCAGCGCCACCTGCAGCGAGGTGGTGGCGGTGAAGGCCAGCAGCGAGGCGGCCAGGCCCAGGCCGGTGACGAGCACGCTGCGCGCCAGCGCCTGGCTGTTGCGGCCGCGCAGCATCAGCAGGGCGCCGAGCAGCGCGCCCAGGCCCTGGGCGCTCATCAGCATGGAGAGGATTTCCGGCCCGCCGCCGAAGACTTCGCCGGCGAAGGCGGGGAAGAGCTCGGAGAAGGGCCGCGCCAGCAGCGAGAAGGCCAGCGCCAGGAAGATCACCGCGGCGATCTCCGGTGTGCGCAGCACGTAGCGGAAGCCTTCCACCACGTCGCCGGCCAGCGCGGCGCCGCGCGCCAGCGGCGGGCGATCCAGCCAGCGGCGCAGGCGCACGATCACACCCAGGATGGCGAGGAAGGACAGGGCGTTGAGCGCGAACACCAGCGCCACCGAGCCGAAGTACATCGCCAGCCCGGCGGCGGCCGGCCCCACGCTGCGCGCTACCGCCACCGCGATGGAGTTGGCGGCGATGGCTTGCGACAGGCGCTCGCGCGGCGCCAGCAGGCCGTTGATCAGCATGCGCACCGGCTGGTTGAAGCCCTGCAGGGTGGATTCCACCACCGCGAACAGCAGCAGGCCGTGGATGGTGATGGCGCCGGTGGCGGTGGCCGCGCACAGCACCAGCGCCAGCAGCAGCGTCAGCGCCTGGGTGAGGCAGAACAGGCGGTAGGGATTGCTGCGGTCCGCCACCGCGCCGGCCAGCGGCGCCACCCACAGCGCGGCGATCAGGTCCGCCATGGCGATGGTGCCCACCCAGGCCACCGAGTGGGTCAGCTCCCAGGTGAGCCAGCCGACGCCGGTTTTCTGCGCCCAGGAGCCGACGGAGGAAAGGCCGTGGCCGATGCTGAAGAGGACGAAGTTGCGTACCGGCGGATCGGCTCGCACCGCGTGATCGATAGCTGCCGCCATCTCAGGGGGCCGCGCTAGGCCGCAGGGCTTCGCCGTGGTCCGGGCGCGGCGCCTCGGCTTCCGGGTCGCCGCCAGGGTCGGCGGGCAGCGCGTCCTGCGGATCGCTGGGCGGCGCATCGGCGAGCGGGGAGGTGGCAGCTGGCGCGGGCGCTGGCTTGCCGGTGCCTGCCGGTGAGCCGGCCGGCGCCTCGTCCGACAGAAAACCACCCGCCTGGCCGGACCACAGCCGGTGATAGGTGCCACCGCGGGCGAGCAGCTCCGCATGGCTGCCGTCCTCGACGATGCGGCCGTCGTCGAACACCAGGATGCGGTCCAGGTGGGCGATGGTGGACAGGCGGTGGGCGATCACGATCACCGTCTTGCCCTGCATGGCCTCGTCCAGCGTCTCCTGGATGGCCTTCTCGGTCACCGAGTCCAGCGCCGCGGTGGCCTCGTCCAGGATCAGCACCGGCGCGTCCTTCAGGATCACCCGGGCGATGGCGATGCGCTGGCGCTGGCCGCCGGAGAGCTTCACCCCGCGCTCGCCCACCATGGCGTGGTAGCCGTCCTTCATCTGGGCGATGAAGTCGTGCGCATGGGCCTTGCGCGCCGCGTCCTCCACCTCGGCGTCGCTGGCCTCCAGCCGGCCGTAGCGGATGTTGTCCAGCAGGCTGCGGTGGAACAGGCTGGGGTCCTGCGGGATCAGGCCGATCTGGGCGTGCAGGCTGTCCTGCGGCATCAGCCGGATGTCGTGGCCATCCACCAGGATGCGGCCCTGCTGCGGATCGTAGAGGCGCAGCAGCAGGCTGACGAAGCTGGACTTGCCGGAGCCGGAGAAGCCCACCAGGCCGACGCGCTGGCCGGCCGGGATGCGCAGGCCGAGATCATCGAAGATGCGCTGCTCCGGCGTATAGCCGAAGCCGATGCCGCGGAACTCGATCTCGCCGCGGCGGATGACGGCCGCCTGCGCCTGCGGCAGGTCCACCAGCTCGTGCGGCCGGATCAGCGTGCGCACGCCGTTGTTCACATTGCCGATGAACTCGAAGAACTCCAGGAAGCGGCGGCTGAGGTTGCGCGCCTCGTTGATGATGAGCAGCGACAGGCTGGTGGCGAGCACGAACTCGGCCACGCCGATCAGCCCCTGGCTCCACAGGCTGAGCGCATACCACAGCGTGCCGACCTTGAGCACCGCGGCGGCGGCGAACTGGAACCAGCGCACCCGTTCCGAATACCACATCGAGCGCCGCACCGCCTTCAGCTCGGTGGCGAGGTGCTGGTCCAGGTGCTGGCGCTCGAAGCCGAGGCGGGCGAACAGCCGGGCGGAGAACAGGTTGGTCACCGAATCCACCAGCTTGCCGGTGGTCTCGCTGCGCGCGGCGGCGGCCTGCACCGCGTAAGGCTGGCAGCGCGTCGCCAGCCACCAGGACAGGGCGATGAAGGCCACCGCCCAGCCGAGCACGAACACCGCCAGTTGCAGGTGGGCGCCCAGCAGCAGCGCCACCGACACGCTGATGACGATGGCCACCGGCCAGAAGTCGAAGATGATGGCCCACATGATCTGGTTCACCGCCAGCGAGGTTTCGCCGATGCGGTGCGCCAGCGCGCCGGCGAAGTTGTCGCTGAGGTAGCGGTGGGAATGCTGCTGCAGGTAGGCGTAGAGCGCGCGGGTGACCGCCTGGCGCTGCAGCGGGCCGAAGTAGAACTGCAGCGTGCCGGCGGCGCGGCTCAGCACCACCTCGCCCAGCGCCAGGGCAACGAAGAACATCAGCGGCAGTTGCAGCGCCTCCAGCCAGCCGGTGCCGGCGCCGCCCAGCGCGGTCACGCCGCGGATGATCTCCGAGATGGCGTAGGGCAGCAGGATGCCGCAGGTGGCATGGCCGCCTTCCAGCACCACCATGCCCAGGTACCACAGCGGCCGTTCGCGGGCGAAATACAGCACGAACTGCAGCGGCGAGGCGGGCAGGGC
>NZ_WUEI01000214.1 GCF_012911025.1 Azoarcus sp. TTM-91
GGACGATCTCGCCCAGCAGCTGGCCGGCCTTCTCGGCGAGTTGCACGCTGCCGCTGGCGACTTCGCTGATTTCCTGCGCCGCTTCCTGGCTGCGTTCGGCCAGCTTGCGCACCTCGGCGGCCACCACGGCGAAGCCCTTGCCGTGCTCGCCGGCGCGGGCCGCTTCGATGGCGGCGTTGAGCGCCAGCAGATTGGTCTGGTAGGCGATGTCGTCGATGATGCCGATCTTGTCGGCGATACGCTTCATCGCGGTGACCGTCTCGCCCACGGCGCCACCGCCTTCGGCGGCCTGGCCGGAGGCCTGGGAGGCGATGCTGTTGGTGACCTTGGCGTTCTCGGTGTTCTGGGTGACGGAGGCGGTGAGTTCCTCGATGCTGGCGGCCTGCTCGGAGGAGGACTGGGACAGGTTCTGGGCGGTGGCGGAGACTTCTTCCGAGGCGGAGGAGAGGTTGTCGGCGGCGCTGCGCACATCACCGATGATTTGTCCCAGCTTCTCGATCATGGCCGACATCGCGCCCATCAGCTTGCCGACCTCGTCGCGCGAGTTCGCTTGCAGGCGCACGCTCAGGTCGCCGTCGGCCAGTGCGTTTGCCGCCCGCAGCGCCTCGCCGACCGGGCGGGTGATGGAACGGGTGACGAAGAAGGCGATGCTGCTCGCGATCAGGAACAGCGCAACGACGATGCCTATCATCTGCTGGCGGCTGTCGGTGTAAGTCGCGCTTGCGTCCTTGGACATCCGCTCGAACTCGGATGCCTCGTGGTCGATGAAGGCCTGCAATGTGTTGCTGTAGGTGTCCGCTACCCGTTGAAACTCCGTTTGCATCATGTCTACAGCGGCGCTCTGATCGAACTGGGCGGAGTTGCTGTCGGCGATCACGAGCAGGCGATCGAGGGCTTCGCCATAGGGGGCGCGTGCGGCATTGATGCCTGCGGCGAGTTCCTTTTCCCGATCGGTCACCAGCAACTGGGAAAAGCGCTCGATCAAGCCGCTGTTTTCTTTGCGATTGTCAAGAATCTGCTTGATGAGCTCCTTATTCTTGAGCTTGTCGTCGATGATGATCACGTTCCGCAGCGCAACGGCGGTCTGGAGAACGTTGAGGCGCAGGTCCTGCGCCATCCGGCTGATTGGCCAACCGCGCTGGGCCATGATCTGGGTGTTGTCGTTCAGGGCCCCCAGGCGGTCGAGCGCGATGAGCGTGAGGATGAGGGTCAGCAGTATGGTCAGGCCGAAGCCGATCCCCAGCCTGACGCCGATTTTCAGATTGCCGAGCATTGCGATTCCCCTGTCTGTTGATGGCGCTACAGCGCCTTGGTCGCGGTATTTGTTTCCACCCTGTCGGAGGCAGGCGGGGTGGTGTGGTTTTCCTGGCTGGTAGCGATGTGGCTCATTGCGGCGACATCGAGGATGAGGGCGACCTCGCCGGAGCCGAGGATGGAAGAGCCTGAGAGTCCGCGCATGCCGCGGAAGAGTCGTCCGAGGGGCTTGATGACGGTCTGCAGTTCGCCCTGGAGCTGATCGACGACGACGCCGATGCGCTGTCCCTGGTGATGGATGACGACGATGTTTTCGCGCCTGGGGGCCTCGCCGCCGAGGGCGAAGAGCTCGCGCAGTCGGACATAGGGGAGGACCTCGCCGCGCAGATTGACGTACTGGCGGCGCTCGGCGGCGAGGGCGGGGGCGAGGGCGATGCACTCGCGCACCGCTTCCAGGGGGAGGACGAAGGGCACGCCCTGCACGCGCACCAGGAAGCCATCGATGATGGCGAGGGTGAGGGGCAGGCGCAGGCGCAGGGTAGTGCCCTGGCCCGGGGTGGTGTCGATGTGGATGGAGCCGCGCAGGGCGGCGATGGTCTTCTTGACCACGTCCATGCCCACCCCGCGGCCGGAGACGTTGGTGACCTGCTCTGCGGTGGAGAAGCCGGGCTCGAAGATGAGGGCGTGCACCTCCGCATCCGAGAGCTGGGCGTGCTCGGCGACGAGGCCGCGCTCGCGGGCATGGGCGAGCAGGCGTTCGCGGTCCAGGCCGCGGCCGTCGTCGCCGATCTCGATGACGATGCCGCCGGAGTCGTGGTAGGCGTTCAGGCTCACCCGCCCGCGCTCGGGCTTGCCGGCGGCGCGGCGGGCCTCGGGGGGCTCCAGGCCGTGGTCGATGGCGTTGCGCACCAGGTGCATGAGCGGATCGCCCAGCTTCTCGACCATGGTCTTGTCGAGCTCGGTGTCGGCGCCGGTGATCTCCAGGGCGATGTCCTTGCCCAGCTCCCGGCCCAGCTCGCGCACCACGCGGTGGAAGCGGTTGAAGGTCTCGCCGATCTCCACCATGCGCAGCTTCAGGGTCACATCGCGCACCTGCTCGACCAGGCGATTGACCGCGGCGGCGGCCTCCTGGGCGCGGCGGTCGCGGCGGCTGCGGGCGACCAGGTGGGAGGCCGCGCCGGCGATGACGAGCTCGCCGACGAGGTTGATGAGCTCATCGAGCTTCTCCGCATGCACGCGCACGAACTGGGACTCGTGGCCCTTGTCGGCGGTGGCGCGCTGCTTGGCCTGGGCCTGGCGTTCGAGGGCGGCCTCCACCACCGGCGGGTGGGCCATGCCCTCGGCCACCAGCAACTCGCCCAGCGGCACCTGGGCCTGGGGCGCGAGGCGGGTCTGGTCGGCCAGGCCCAGCTCCAGCTCGCGGGCGGTGAGGGCGCCGGCGGCAACGAGGATCTCGCCCAGGCGCTGCGGCCCCTCGGGCAGATCGTGGATGAGCTCGACGTAGTCGGCGATGCGGCTGTGCGGCGGCAGCAGGCGCAGCTGGCAGTCATCGCGGACGAAGTCGAACACCGCCTCGATGGCGGCCTTGTCGCGCTCGGAGTCGAGCTCGACCTCGAAGCCGAAATAGCAGGCGAGGGGATCGAAGTCCTCGGCCGTCGGGAGCGCATCGAGCAAAGTGGTGACGTGGACGATGCGGCCGAGCTCGCCGAGATAGCGCAGGAAGCTCAGCGGGTCCATGCCGTCGCGCAGCACGCCGGGCGCAAAGCGCAGCGACAAGTGCCAGGTGTCCGCCTGCACCCGCTCCAGCATGGCCTCGGCCGGAACCGGCGGGGAGGCCGCTGCGCAAGCCGCGGCAGGCTCGCCGGCGGCC
>NZ_WUEI01000215.1 GCF_012911025.1 Azoarcus sp. TTM-91
GGGGCGGGTGGCGGCGAGGTACTGGCGGCCGCCGTGGCGCACCACCCGGCAGTCGGCGTCCAGCACGGTTTCGATGTGGGCTGCCAGCGGCAGCTGCTGCTGGTCCGAGCTGGCGAGCACCCGGCCCTCGGCGTCGAGCAGGGCGATGACATGCCAGTCGCCGGCGCGCCGGAGGTTGGCGAAGACGCGCGCCATCTCGTTGTCGAAGCGGAAGCTGAGGCAGAGCACCGCCAGCGGCGTGCCGTCTTCGGCGGTGACGCGGTAGGCGTAGAGCAGCACCGGGCCGCGGCCGGGGTAGAGATCGCTGGGGCGGAAGTGCTCCAGGTAGGCGGCGGGCGTGGCCAGGGCTTCGGCGATCAGCGGGTCGCCGGAGCGTTCGACCGGGCAGCGCTCGTCCAGCCGGGCGAGCACCTCGCCGTCCGGCGCCAGCAGCACGATGTCGTCATACACCGAGTACTTGCGCACGTAGTCGCGGAAGCGGGCGACGATGGCGGCGCGCGAGGGGGCATGTTCGCCGCCGGCGGCGTGGCGGCGGAGATCGTCGTCGGTGGCGAGGAAGCCGATGTCGGCGGTGCGCTCGAAGAGGTTGCGGGTGAGGATGTCCACCGCCACCTGGGCGCGGGCGCGCATTTCCTGTACCACCTTGCGTCGGGTTTCCAGGCCGAGGTTGTTGAGCAGGCTGGTGGTGAGGTCGGCGAAGGCCTGGCGGGTGCTGCCCATGTCGGTGGCCATGCCGGAGAGCTGGCCGAGCAGCGCCAGGTTGTCCCACACCGCCTGCAGCCGCTGCAGCATTTCGCGGTACTCATCCACGCTCTCCATGTGGCGGAGCAGCGGGCGCAGGCCGGGGGCGATCTCTATACCTTTGTACGCAGTCATGACGGGGCGCTTCCGGCGGGGGCTCGGGATGTTGCATTGCGGGGCCCGCCTGGCCGTCCTGGCGGGAGTAGATGCAATAAAACAAGCAGAAAACATACCGTCGAAGCGACCGCCGGTCGCCTCCCGGGCGGGGAGTCCGGCAGGCCGCACCGCCTATGGCTTTGGGCTTAGAGGCGGGGGCCATGCCTGGCACAGGCCGGCGGGGGCGGTGGCGCCATCCTGGTGCGGAAAGGGGAAGGGCCCCGGGGACGCCGCGCTGAAGTGGTGCCGCGTTGTTCCGGTGCCCCGGGGGCTGCTGCTGCGCCGCCGCAGGCGTGCGGGCGGTGGGAAGGGCCTTTAGCGCGAATGGTGGCGCTGGCCGCCGGCGGGGACGGCCGCGCCTGGGGCTCAGACGCTTTCCAGCTGGGGCTGGATGATTTCCAGCCAGCGGTCTACCCGCTCCTCGGTGAGATCGGCCTGGTTGTCGTTGTCCAGCGCGAGGCCGACGAACTGGCCGTCGACGACCGCCTGGGAGACCTTGAAGTCGTAGCCCTCGGTGGGCCAGGCGCCGATCACGGTGGCGCCGCAGGTGGCGAGGGTGTCGTGGAGCAGGCCCATCGCGTCGCAGAACTCGTTGCCGTACTTCTCCTGGTCGCCCAGGCCGTAGATGGCGACCAGCTTGCCGCTCATGTCGGCGCCGTCGAGCTGGGGCAGGAACTCGGCCCAGCTTTCGTTCTGGGCGCCGGATTCCAGCCCGGGCAGTTCGCCGTCGCCCAGCGTCGGCGTGCCGATGATGAGGGCGTCGTAGGAGAGGAAGTCGTCCACCGTGGTCTTGTTGATGTTCACCGGCTCGGCGGCGAGGTCGCCGAGCTTTTTCGCGATGGACTTGGCGACGCGCCGGGTGCGGCCGGTGTCGGTGCCGAAGAAGATGCCGATCTTTGCCATGAGACGGAACTCCGTTGGGGGATCAGTTGGGCGAGGGGACCCGGCGGCGCCGGGCCGTACAGGCGCGGGCCTTCATGCGTGTTCGGCGAGGTCGAAGTGGGTGTGCAGCACGTCCAGCAGGCGTTCCAGGCTGAGGTCTTCCTGCGCCAGCGGTACGCCGGCGGTGGCGGCGTCGGCGGTTTCGGGGAAGTCCAGGTCCACCCCGTAGCGGCAGGGGCCCTGGCCGTAGGTGAAGACGAAGGCGGCAAGCCTGGGGTCGTCGGGCAGGTGCAGGCCCAGCGCCTGTTCGTTGTCCCGCCATTGCTGGCTGAGCACCAGGCGGCCGCCGGCGATGGGCGCGGCCAGGGCTTCGAGCAGGAGGGTGAGGGAGCGGTACTTGAGCGGATACAGGACGGCCATGAGGTGCGGAGGAAGTGTTGGGTTGGGGCTGGGGGCGGGAGTGCTGTTCTTGGTGGTGCGCTCAGCGGGCGGAGGCTGCCGGCCGCAGGGTGTGGCGCAGCAGTTCCAGGCATTCGCGGCTGGCGGCGAGATCCACCGCGCGGGCGTCGTCGAAGTTGGGGATCTGCGGGTCGGCGCCGCATTCCAGCAGCAGCGCGACCATTTCCGGCTTGCCGGCGGAAGCGGTGTACATCAGGCAGGTGGCACCCATGTCGTTGCGGTTGTCGACGTCGATGCCGGCGGCCACCAGCTGGCGCACGATTTCGGCCTTGCCGGAGACGCAGGCCAGCCACAGGGCGTTGTTGCCGTCCATGTTGCGGCGCGCGACGGAGACGCGCAGCGTGAGCAGGTCGGCGACGATGTCGGCGTCGCCCTCCAGCGCGGCGCGCATCAGCGGGGTGAGGCCGTGTTCGCGCGGGGCGTCGAGGTCGAAGGGGTCGAAGCGGTGGCGGGCGAGGAAGGCGGCCAGTTCCGGGCCGGGCTTGCGCGGGCCGCTGGGCGGCTTTTCGCCGGCGGCATGGGCGGCGATGGCGGCGGCGAACACGTCATAACCGCCATCCACGCTGTAGACCTCGGGATAGCGGAAGTCGGCGAACATCTGCGCGTAGGTCTTGCTGGCGTTGCCGTGGTAGCAATAGACCAGCACTGGCGTGGTCTTGGGCAGGCCGCGGGCGACGGCGAGGAAGCTGGCCTCGGTGAGGTGCAGCGCGCCTTCGATGTGGGCGGCGGCGTAGCGGCCGGGGTCGCGCACGTCGAACACCGCCAGCTCGGGCAGCACGCCCTCGCGGTGGCGGGCCACCATGTCGGCGGCATCGGCGGCGGAGATGCGGTGGTCGGCGCGGCTGGTGAGCGGGGCGGTGGAGGTC
>NZ_WUEI01000216.1 GCF_012911025.1 Azoarcus sp. TTM-91
AGATCGTTCTTGCCGGCGTAGGGGGCGATCAGTTCTTCCACGGTGTGCAGGCGGCCGCCGACCATGATGGCGCGGATGGCGGCGGCGTCTTCGATGCGGGCGAGCGGATCGCCGTCGACGATGGCGAGGTCGGCGAGCTTGCCGGCGGCCAGGGTGCCGAGCTCGGGGTGGAGTTCGGCGCCGGGCACGCTGGTGGCGCTGCGCAGGGCGTCGGCGGGGCTGATGCCGTGGCGGACCATGGCGCGCAGGTTGAGGTGCAGCGAGATGCCGCCGGCGGCGATGGGGAAGTCGCTGCCGCTGACGATGCGCACGCCGGCGGCGAGCATGCGGCGGATGGCGTCGATCTGGCGCACCACCGCCGGCAGCGGGCGGTAGGGGCCGCCGCGGGCGGCTTTTTCCAGCGCGGTGCGTTCGGCGGGCGGGAACAGGGTCTGTACCCGCGGGTCGTCCAGCACCAGTTCCGGGGTGTCGCCAAGCAGGCCTTCGAGGCCGAACACGGTGGGGGTGCGGCACAGGCCGGCGGCGGCGCTGAGGGCGAGCACGTCCTGGTAGAGCACGCCGGTCTGGCTGCCGGTGCGGGAGTAGCCGAAGCGGCTGGTGCCGCCCATGTGCTCGTAGCCGTCGGCGCCGAAGGCGGCGGCGGGGAAGAGGTAGTGGGAGGTGATGGGGATGCCGAGCGCATGGGCGCCGGCGGTGGCGCGGCGGTGCAGGGCGGGCGGCAGGCGCACGTAGGTCTTGATCAGGTCATAGTCCAGCGCGCGGGCGCGCTCCATTTCACGCGCCACCGCGGCTTCGTCGCGTAGCGGGTGCATGTTGTCGAAGAACACCCGGCGGCCGTCCAGCGCTTCGCCGGTGCCGAAGTGGCGCGGGCCGACGCGGGCGCCGGCTTCCACCGATTCGCGGTTCTGCAGGAAGAGGTAGGCGTTGTCGCTGAGGCCGCGGGTGGTGGTGATGCCGAAGGCGAGGAAGATGCGCGGCTCGCGGTCGCCGAGCTGGTTGCCCATCTCGCGGTGGGTGTGCATGTCGATCAGGCCGGGCATGACGCAGTGGCGGCTGGCGTCCACCCAGCGCACGCCGCCGCGCTCGGCGCGGTGGGGCTCGATGGCGGCGATGCGCTGGCCGTGGATGACGACATCCACATCCCGCAGGTAGTGGTCGGCGCGGCCGTCCCACAGCCGGCCGGCGTGGATCACGGTGGTGGCGGTGGGCCAGGCGGGTTGCCAGCGGAGGTCGAGGGGGATGTCCTCGATGCGGTGCTGGCCGGCGCCGCCAGCCGTGGCGGAAGACGACGCGAGGTGCAGGCGGCGCAGGCGGCCGTGGTGCAGGTAGTCCAGCGCGCGGCCGTGCCGTGTCCAGCACAGGGCGTCGCTGTCCTCGCCGTTGAGCGCTTCGGCCTCGCCGGCGGGGCTGCCGTCGGCGGCCACCGGCAGGCGCCAGATCACCCGCTCCATGATGAGGGCGAGGTGGCGGCCGTCCGGCGACCAGCACGGGCCGGCGGCGTTGCGCACGTCCACCCCGCTGCCGGCGCGCGGCAGGTGGTAGTGCGCCCGGCCGCTGGCGAGTTCGTGTACCAGGATGGCGTTGAGGCCTTCGCGGTAGCGGGCGCTGTAGGGGCGCACCGCGGCGTAGGCGAGGAAGCGGCCATCCGGCGACCAGCTGGGGCGGCCGGACCACACCGTTTGCCGCAGCAGCGGGCGCAGGGCGCCGCTGTTGGCGTCCACCAGGTAGATGCGGCCGTCCTCGCCGGCGCAGGCGATGTGCTGGCCGTCCGGCGCCCAGGCGGCCTGCTTCAGCGGCACATGGCTGCGGGTGAGGCGGCGTTCGGCGCCGCTGTCGGCATCCAGCAGCCAGAGGTCGTAGTTGCCGTCGCGATCGCAGGCGTAGGCGATGCGCCTGCCGTCCGGCGCCCAGGCGGGGTAGGTCTTGCCGTAGCCGTCGTGGGTGAGGCGGCGCGGTGCGGCGGTGCCGACCTGCAGCAGCCAGAGCTGGTTGAGGGCGCCGAAGACGATGCGGCTGCCATCCGGCGAGCTCTGCGGGAAGGCGATGCCTTTCACCGGCCGTGGCCGGCTGTCGTCGAAGTCGCGGTAGCGGCGGGGGTAGCCGCCGGCCGGGGTGACGGCGAGGCGGGCGGAGAAGGGGATGTCGGTGCTGGCCGCCCTGGCGTCGCCCCCGCTGGTGGCGGCGAGTTGCCGGCGGCGCAGGCGGCCGTCGGCGGCGTAGAGCACTTCCTGCGCGTCCAGCCAGGCCGCGGCGCAGGGGAAGACGTCTTCGCCGGCCTCGCTCAGGGTGACGCGGTAGGGCCAGCCGGCGCGCGCCGGGCTGCCGTCGTCCGGCTGCTGCCAGTCGATGCGGCTGCGGCACAGGCGGCTGGCGCGCAGGTCGCGGCCGCTGCCTTCGAGCAGGCGATAGACGAGGGCGCCGCCGTCCGGCGTCCACGCCGGCGCGCTGGCGCCGGGCCCCGCCACGGCGACATGCGGCGCCTGCGCCTGCCCGGCCGGCGGATGGGCCTGCGCCACCAGGATGCGGCCGCTGCTGGAGAAGGCGAGGTGGCGGCCGTCCGGGCTCCAGGCTGGCTCGCCGTCCTCGCCGTCGCTGTCGGCGACCAGCCGGATGGCGCCGCTCTCCAGCGCCAGCGTGTAGATGGCGTAGCGGCCGCCGCGGTCGGAGGCGAAGGCGAGTTCGCGGCCGTCCGGGGAGTAGCACGGCTCGCGGCAGTCGTATTCGCCGTCGGTGTGCTGGCGCAGGTCGCTGCCGTCGGCGCGCACGCTCCAGAGCTGGAAGCCGCCGCTGCGGTAGGACTGGAAGGCGATGCGCTGGCCGTCCGGCGACCAGGCCGGGCGGGCGATGTCGTCCAGATCACCGCTGAGCCGCCGGGCTTCGCCGCCTTCAAGTGGCAGCGTCCACAGCAGGCCCTGCAGGTCCAGCGCGAGGCTGCGGCCGTCCGGCGACAAGGCGAAGGCGAGGTTGGTGCCTTCGGTGAGGGTGACAGGGAGGCTGCCGGTGAGCGGCGGCGGAAGGAAGGGAGGCAGGCCTGCGGTTTCCGCTGTGGGGGCTGCGGGAGATGTGGCGGGCGGCGGCGCGTCGCGCAGCGCCAGTGCAC
>NZ_WUEI01000217.1 GCF_012911025.1 Azoarcus sp. TTM-91
GTGCATTACTTCGCTCCCGAACAGGCGGAGGAAGAAGCCCGGCTGCTGGAGAAGCGCCTCAGCGCCACCCCGCCTGCACAGGCTGCGCCATCCCCGCCCGCCGGGGCGCAGGTCCAGCCCAGGAGCGCCGTGCCGAGCGGACAGATGGTATCCGGCAGCCCCGGGCTGGCCCTTTCCGGCGGCGGCATCCGCAGCGCCACCTTCAACCTTGGCCTGCTGCAGGCCCTGGCGGCGCAAGGCTTGCTGAAGCCTTTCGGCTACCTCTCCACCGTCTCCGGCGGCGGCTACATCGGCGGCTTCCTCGGCCGGCTGTACCACCGCGCCAGCGAGGAAAACGCTCAGGCGTCGCCGCTGGCAGTAGCCCAGGACGTGGAACGCAAGCTGGCCAGCGACGAGGCGCCCATCATCCGCTGGCTGCGCGACAACGGCCGCTACCTCGCCCCGCACGGCGGCAAGGACCGCCGCTTCGCCGCCGCGGTCTACCTGCGCAACCTGCTGTCGGTGCATGTGTTCCTCGCCGTCATCTTCTTCAGCGCCTTCATGGTGCTCGCCTGGCTGCGCAGCGCCTTTACCGCCACCGCCGCGCCGGAGCTGGTCCAGGCCGCGGAGCCGCACTACGAAGCCGGGCCGCTGTGGAGCCTGGCGGTGCTGGCGCTGATGCTGTTCATTTCCTCCGCCTGGAGCTACTGGATGATACGGCGCGACAAGGGCTGCGCCTGGTTCCAGGTGTTCGTCGCCCTGGCCCTGGCGGCAGGCCCGCTCGCCCTCCTGTGGTTCACCGATGCCGGCTGCCCGGCCTTCGGCAGCCCGCCGACGGTCTTCTGGCACGAGTGCCAACCACGCGGCCGCGGCCTGCTGATGCTGGCGGGCACCGCGCTGGCGACACTGCCCATCCTGCTCCTCACCCGGCTGGGGTCCGACACCCTCGCCCACGCCCGCAACCGGCTCTCCAAGCTCTCCTCTCGCCTGCTGCTCTATCTGTTCGCCGGCGCCGGCCTCGCCCTGCTGGACGACCTGGCGCTGCTCACGCTGCGCGTGGTGGAGAACAAGACGGACCTGCCGCTGCTGGGCGCCGGCCTCACCGGCGCTTTGTTGACGGCCTTGCGCGCCCTCGCCACCCATCTGTCCTCCGGCGTGAACAAGCTGGGCAACAGCACCGCCGGACGTAGCCTCAAAGGCGCCATCGGGGTGGTCGGCGTGGCCTTGATGACGCTGGTCGCCTTCGGCTGGGCGGTGGCCGCCTATGGCGTGGCCGGCAGCAAGCTGTCGCAGCAGGTCCCGCTCGGCTGGCTGGCGCTGGCGGCGGCGTTCATCCTCCTGCTGATGTTCGCGGTCTACCGCGGCAACCTGGACTTCCTCAACCTCTCGTCGCTGCACCAGTTCTATGCCGCCCGCCTCACCCGCGCCTACCTGGGCGCCGGCAACCGCAAGCGCGACATCGCCTGGTCGGAAACACCGGTGCGCGGCAGCGGCCAGACGCCGGTCTCCGACGTGGTGGAGGGCGACGACATGCCGATGCGCGCGCAGGGACCGGACAGCCACGCCTACGCGCCCCACCTGCACGGCGGCCCGCTGCATCTCATCAACGCGAATGTGAACCAGACCCGCTACTCCGCCACCGGCAACTTCCAGCCAGATCGCAAAGGCTGGAACATGGCGGTGGGGCCGGCCGGCTACAACCTCGGCCGCAGCGTCTGGCATGCCGCCGGATGGCAGGAGGCCGAAGCCCTGTCGCTGGGTTGCTGGATCTCCGTCTCCGGCGCCGCCTTCTCCACCGGCGCCGGCCCGCGCACCGGCCTGGGCTTCTCCGCCCTGCTCGGCCTGCTGGGCGTGCGCCTGGGCTACTGGTGGCGTTCCGGCAGCGGCGGAAAGAGCGTCACACCCACCACCGCCGGCGCGTTGATGGATGAATTCACCGCCAACTTCAACCCTGACGAATACCGCTACTGGTACCTCTCCGATGGCGGCCACTTCGAGAACACCGCCGCCTACGAGCTGATACGGCGCAAGCTGAAGCAGATCGTGGTCGCCGATTGCGGAGCCGACCCGGACTACAGCTTCGACGACCTCACCAACCTGGTGCTGAAGGCCCGCATCGACTTCGACACCGAGATCGAGTTCTTCGGCGAGGCCGACCTCGACACCTTGTGGGGCAACACCCCCTGGCGCGCCGCCTTCTTCGCCCCTGCACTCGGCCTACCCCGCGGCGGCGCCGCGCTGGCCCTGGCGCGGGTGGGCTACCGCGACGACCCCGAACCCGGCTGGCTGCTGCTGGTGAAGCCGCGCCTGCTGCCCGACCTGCCGGCCGACCTCGCCCACTACGCCGACAGCGCGCCGTCCTTCCCGCAGCAAAGCACCGCCGACCAGTTCTATGACGAAGCCCAGTGGGAAAGCACCCGCAAGCTCGGCCGGCTGATCGGCGGCCAGCTCGCCGGCCCGCTGGCCGCCCTGCCGCAGGCTTGGCAGGACTACCTCGCTGCCCATCCCGGCTTCGCCGGCACCGACTGGAGCCGCCCGCCGCCGCCCAAGCCGGCCGAAGACAGCCCCAAGCCGGTTGGCACCGCCAAGCTGGTCGCGCTCTACACCCCCATCGTGATCGCGCTGTGGACCGGCTTCGAGTTCTATTCCAACTACGAGAAATCACAGGCCACCGCTGCCGAGGAGCGGGTGAAGTTCGTGCTCTCCCGCATCGACGTGCTGGAAAAGAAGGCCGACGAGAAACCCCTGTGCGGCACCCGCACCAGCGACTGCCCCACCGCCGCCGGCCAGCTGGAAATGCTGCGCCGGGAACTCGCCGATCTCGCCCTCATCAAGCCGGAGAAGGCGAAATCCCTCTTGGAGATCACCGACAAATTGGCCTCCGCGCTGGGCCTGGACAGGCCGCTGGCCGGCGAGGCCAAGGGCGGCGCCAGCGCCCGCGGCGAGTTGAACACCGCCGGCGCCACCGCGGGCAGCCCCGCTC
>NZ_WUEI01000218.1 GCF_012911025.1 Azoarcus sp. TTM-91
CCTCGATGCCATTGTTGCTAGGAGTCGCGTCGGAGACGCTCGCAGGCGAACGCCGCCTGCCGGTGGTTCCGGACGTACTGAAGAAATACCAGAGCCTGGGCGTAGTGCTGCAGATGCAGCAAGGCGCGGGTCGGCCGGCGCACTACGCCGACGACCTCTTCCCGGAGGTCAGCTGGTCGGCCGACGCCGCCAGCGTGTTCAGCGCCGCCGACCTCGTGCTGTGCGTGCAAGCGCCGCCGGCCGAATCCCTCGCCGCCATGAAACCGGGCAGCGTGCTGGTCGGCATGCTGCAACCGTGGGCGGACGCCGAGCGCGTGAAGCTGCTGCAGCACAAGCAGATCACCGCCTTCGCGCTCGAACTCTTGCCGCGCATCTCGCGCGCCCAGAGCATGGACGTGCTCTCCAGCCAGGCCGCGGTGGCCGGCTACGAATGCGCCCTCATCGCCGCCGACCACAGCCCCAAGTTCTTCCCCATGCTCACCTACGCCGCCGGCACCATCCGCCCGGCCAAGGTGCTGGTGATCGGCGCCGGCGTGGCTGGCCTGCAGGCCATCGCCACCGCCCGCCGTATCGGCGCCCAGGTCGAAGCCTATGACGTGCGCCCCGAAACCCGCGAACAGATCGAATCGCTGGGCGCGCGCTTCGTCGACACCGGCGTCGCGGCCGCCGGCGCCGGCGGCTACGCCCGCGAACTCACCGACGAAGAAAAGGCCAAGCAAGCCGAGCGGCTGGGCAAGGCCGTCGCCCAGTGCGACGCCCTCATCACCACCGCCGCCATCCCCGGCAAGCGCGCCCCGCGCATCATCACCGCCGACATGGTCGCGCGCATGAAACCGGGCGCGGTCGTCGTCGACATGGCCGCCGAGACCGGCGGCAACGTCGAAGGCACCGTCGCCGGAGAAAAGACCTGGATCGGCGAAGTGCTCGTCATCGGCCCCACCCACATCCCCAGCCGCATGCCGGTGCACGCCTCCGAAATGCTCGCCAAGAACCTCTACAACTTCATCTCCCCCTTCATCAAGGACGGCACCCTCGCCCTCGACTGGGAAGACGAAGTCATGGCCGGCAGCTGCCTCACCCACGCCGGCGAAGTCCGCCACGCCGGCGTCAAAGCCGCCCTCGGCCTGTAAGGAGCGCCCCACCCATGGAAGGCTTTACCGCCCTGTACATCTTCATGCTGGCCGCATTCACCGGCTATGAAGTCATCTCCCGCGTGCCGGTCATCCTGCACACCCCGCTGATGTCCGGCTCCAACTTCGTCCACGGCGTCGTGCTGGTGGGCGCCATGGTCGTGCTCGGCCACGCCGACGCCGACAGCCCGCTGCAACTGGCCATCGGCTTCGTCGCCGTCTTCCTCGGCGCCGCCAACGCCGCCGGCGGCTACGTCGTCACCGAACGCATGCTCGCCATGTTCAACAAGAGTGGCAACACCAAGAAGGGAGGCGCGCAATGACCGCCAAGTGGTTCATCGACGCCTCCTACTTTGCCGTCGCCGTCGTTTTCATCCTCGCCCTCAAGGCCATGAGCTCGCCGGTCACCGCCCGGGGCGGCATCGTCTGGGGCGGCATCGCCATGGTGTTCGCCACCCTGGTCACCTTCGCCACCCCCGGCCTGCACAACGTCGGCCTCATGATCGTCGCCATCGTCAGCGGCGCCGCGGTGGCCTGGTGGAGCGGCAAGACCGTCAAGATGACCGACATGCCGCAGATGGTCGCCATCTACAACGGCATGGGCGGCGGAGCCGCGGCGGCCATCGCCGCGCTGGAATTCGCCCGCGGCGAAATCCACGGCACCGTCGTCACCCTGCTCGCGGTGCTCGGCGCCCTCATCGGCTCGGTCGCCTTCTCCGGCTCCTGCATCGCCTTCGCCAAGCTGCAAGGCATCATGAAGAAAGCCTGGCGGCTGCCGGCGCAGAACGCGGTGAACGTGTTGCTGGGCCTGCTGGTCCTGGTCCTGGGCGGCATGATCGTCATCGCCGACGCCCTGCAGCCCGGCCTCGTCATCGCCTTCTTCGTCCTCGCCCTGCTGCTGGGCGTCATCCTCACCAGCCCGATCGGCGGCGCCGACATGCCGGTGGTGATCTCGCTTCTGAACGCCTTCACCGGCCTTGCCGTCGGCTTCGAAGGCTACGTGCTGGGCAACCCGGCGCTGATCGTCGCCGGCATCGTCGTCGGCGCCTCCGGCACGCTCCTCACCCAGCTCATGGCCAAGGCCATGAACCGGCCCATCTCCAACGTGCTCTTCACCCCCATCAGCGGGGTTGCCGCCGGCGGCGGAGAGAGTATCGAGGGCAGCATGCGCGAGTTCTCCGCGCTCGATGCCGCCTCGGTGATGCGCTACGCCACCAAGGTCGTCATCGTGCCCGGCTACGGCATGGCGGTGGCCGGCGCCCAGCACAAGGTGTGGGAGATGGCGCAGCTGCTGGAAGAAGGCGGCGTCGAAGTCGTCTTCGCCATCCACCCGGTGGCCGGCCGCATGCCGGGCCACATGAACGTGCTGCTGGCCGAGGCCGGCGTGCCCTACGACAAGATCTTCGACCTGGAAGAGATCAACGCCGACTTCCCGCAGGCGGACGTGGCGCTGGTGATCGGCGCCAACGATGTGGTCAATCCGGTGGCGCGCACCGACAAGAGCAGCCCGATCTACGGCATGCCCATCCTGAACGTGGACATGGCGCAGAACGTGATCGTGGTCAAGCGCGGCAAGGGCGCCGGTTACTCGGGGATCGAGAATGCGCTGTTCTACAAGGACAATTGCCGCATGCTCTACGGCAGCGCGCAGCAGGCGATTGCCGAGGTGATCACGCATGTGAAGGCGCTGGAGGCCTGAGCGCGCAGGCGGGCCCGGGAGACCGGGCTGGCTGCGGGCGCAAGCGCCTGGGCGGCCCTGTTCCCGGTTTGGGGGCAGGGCCGTT
>NZ_WUEI01000219.1 GCF_012911025.1 Azoarcus sp. TTM-91
CGTCCTCGAATGGGCTTGAGTACCCGTAGGACGCATGGCCGCGCCGGCCACCTCACCCCCTTGCTTCATTTTCTTTTGTCCGTGGTCCGCGACCACGGCGTTTGGTGGGGCGCGGCCTCACTCGCGCAGCAGGATGAGGCCGGGCGGCAGGCTCAGCCGCAGGCCGCTGCCGGCGGCCAGCGCGGCGGCGGCGGCTTCCGGGTTGCGCGCATCCACCACCGCAGAGAGCCGGCGCTGGCGGGCGGCGTCGCCCAGCACCAATACCGGCTTGTGGGTGTAGCGGCCCAGCCGCTCCGCCGCCTCGGCGACGCTGACGTCGTCGAAGCCCAGCATGCCGCGTGTCCAGCTTTCTCCGCCGGGGCCGGCCTGCGCCGCGGCGAGGGTGCCTGCGTCGGCCACCGTGGCCGACTCGCCGGCGCCGAGTATCCGGCTGGTGGCGGGGTCGCAGGGCAGGCAGCGCACTTCGACCCGGCTCTCGTACACCGCGACGCGGGTTGCGTCTTCGGCGCGTTCGACTTCAAAGCGGGTGCCCAGCGCGGTGGCGCTGGCGGCGTCGGTGAGGACGACGAAGGGCGGCAGGCCGTTGGCGCTGCTGCGCACCTCGAACAGCGCGCGGCCGCGCAGCAGCCGGACTTCGCGCCGCCCGCTGTCTTCGCGGTAGGCGATGGCGCTGTCGCTGTCGAGGATGGCGGTGGAGCCATCGGCCAGGGTGAGGGTGAGGATTTCGCCGGTGGCGGCGATGTGGTCGGCACGCAGATGCAGCACCGCGGTGGGGCCGAGTCCGCCGGCCAGCAGGCCGCCGGCGAGCAGCAGCGCCAGTACCGCGCTCTTGCGCCGGCGGGGGGCGAGGCGGTTGCGGTCTACCTGGCCGAGCTGCTGCCACAGGCGTTCCAGCCTGCGGTAGGTGGTGGCGTGGTCGGGGTGGGCGGCGTACCAGTTGTCGAAGGCGCTTTCCTCGGCCGCGCTCAGCCCGCCGCGGCCGCGCCGCACCAGCCAGCGGCTGGCTTCCACCGCGACCGGATCGTCGGCACCCCGCCTGGCCACGCTCATGCGGCCCTCAGTCGGGCAGCACGGCGTGGCAGGCGAGCAGCACCCGCATCATGTGCTTTTCCACCGCGCTGACCGAGATGCCCAGGCTGGCGGCGGTCTGGGCGTAGCTGAGGCCGTCCAGCTTGTGCAGGACGAAGACTTCCACGCTGCGTGGTGGCAGCGCGGCGATGGTGGCCTCCAGCCGGCGCAGCGTCTGGCGCAGGGCGGCGATCTCCAGTGTGTCCGGCGCGCCGTTCTGCTCGGCCAGGCCGGCGGCGTATTCGCCCAGCACCGTCTGCTCGCGGGCGCAGCGGCGATGCCAGTCCATGGCGATGTTGGCGGCAACGCGGAACACATAGGCGCGGTGATTGGCCGGCTCGGTGGCGGGGCGGGTGCCGGCCAGCCGCAGCCAGGTGTCCTGCGCGCAGTCGCGGGCGATGTCGCGCGAGCCGGTGCGGCGGGCGAGGAAGTCGACCAGTTCGCGGTAGTGGTCGAGTACGGCGTCGGCGAGCGGGGACATGGCGGAGGAGGGCTGCGCCGCCTCCGGGAGTAAGGCCGGGCGCGGCTTGCGGCATCGTTGAACTGGTGGTGATAGTAATGATTATCATTTGTGTGCGCAAGAAGTTATGACGAAAGGGGTAGCGGCTCGCGCCGCCAGGTTTCGCCCTGCCGTGTCGGTTCCGCGCCCGGTGGGCCTCAGCGCACAGCGCTCCCGGCCTGACCGAGCTCCGCCGCGCTGGCCGGCCCCTGCCGCGGCGGGGCGGAGATGGACTGCAGGAAGGCGAACAGCGCCTTCTTCTCGGCGGCGGACAGGCCCAGCGGGCGGATCTCAGGCGAGGTGCGCGGGTAGTCGGGGTCGTACTTGGCGAGGCCGGCCGGCGGCGTCTGCACCATGCCGGCGTCGTACATGGCGATCACGCCCTGGTTTTCGGTGAGCGGGAAGGCGCCGTTGTGCATGTAGTTGCCGGTGTGCATCACGTCGCGCAGCGAGGGCGTGCGGAAGCGGCCGATGTCGGCGGCGCGGCCGGTGACGGCGTGGCGGCCGAGGTCCTGCAGCGCGCGGCCGTAGTAGTGCAGGCCGTTGCTGTGGAAGCGGTTGTCGGAGAACAACGGGCCGTTGTGGCAGTTGATGCAGCGCGCCTTGGTGCGGAACAGGTGCAGGCCCCACAGGGCGTCGTCGGACAGGGCGTGTCGCTCGCCTTTGAGGAAGCGGTCGAAGGCGCTTTCGCGGCTGATGATGGTGCGCTCGAAGGTGGCTAGTGCCTGGGCGATGCGCTGGATGTCGATGCGCGCATCGCCGAAGGCGGCGGCGAACAGCGGCGGGTATTCCGGCGCGGTGGCGATGGCGGCGGCGGCCTGGTCGAGCGGCTGGTGCATCTCGAAGGGGTTGGCGATGGGGCCCAGCGCCTGTTCTTCCAGCGTGGCGGCGCGGCCGTCCCAGAACAGGCTGGTGGCGTAGGCGGTGTTGAGGATGGTCATGGCGTTGCGCTCGCCGAGCTGGCCGGCGTCGCCGGGTGAGAGCGGGCGCGGATCGGTCCAGCCGGTGGCGGGGTCGTGGCAGCCGGCGCAGGCGAGGCTGCCGCCGTGCGACAGGCGCTTGTCGAAGAACAGCGCCTGGCCGAGGGCGACCTTGGCCTCGGAGTAGGGGTTGTCCGGCGGAAACGGCGGTGGCGGCAGCAGGCCGAGATCGCTGAAGCCCTCGGCGACGCTGGCGTCCACCGTGGGGGCGGGCCAGTCCGGCTGCTGCGCCTGGCCGGGACGGTAGCGCAGGTAGCGTTCGCGCAGGGCGTTGAGTTCGGCCCGGGTGGGCAGGGTTT
>NZ_WUEI01000021.1 GCF_012911025.1 Azoarcus sp. TTM-91
CCCTCATCCCCGGTCCCCAGGTCGCCACCGTCGTCGGCCCCGCCGGCGAAGAGTTCCATGTGGACGAATACGGCCGCGTGCGCGTGCAGTTCCCCTGGGACCGCGAAGGCGACAACAACGAACACAGCAGCTGCTGGATCCGCCCCACCCACGGCTGGGCCGGCGCCGGCTGGGGCCAGCTCACCCTGCCGCGCATCGGCCAGGAAGTCATCGTCAGCTTCCTCGACGGCGACCCGGACCAACCCCTCATCACCGGCCGCGCCTACCGCGTCGGCAACCGCCCGCCCTACGCACTTCCCCGCCACCAGGTGCTCAGCACCCTCAAGAGCAAGGAACACAAGGGCGCACGCGCCAGCGAACTGCGCATCGACGACACCACCGCCGAGATCAGCGCCGCGCTGATGAACGACCACGGCGACAGCCACCTGCACCTGGGCTACCTCACCCACCCCCGCCCGGACGGCGGCGCCCCGCGCGGCGAGGGCTTCGAGCTGCGCACCGATCTGCACGGCGCGCTGCGCGCCGCGAAGGGGCTGCTCCTGACCACCGAAGCCCAACGCCAGGCCAGCGGCGGCCAGCTCGACCGCGAGCAGTTGGTCAGCACCCTGGAGGCGGCGCTGCAGCTCGCCCGCAGCCTGGGCGACTACGCCAGCGCCCACCAGGGCCTCGCCCACGACGCCCAGCCCCGCCAGACCCTCACCGAGGCGGTGCGCGACCTGGGCCAGGGCGCCAACGACCAGGCCGGGGGCAGCGGCGGAACGGAACCGGTGATCGCCCTCTCGGCCCCGGCCGGCATCGCGCTGGGCAGCGGGCGCAGCATCGCCCTGGCGGCGGACGCCTCCCTGGACGCCGCCGCCCGGCAACAGCTGCAGCTCACCGCGGGCGAACGCATGGTGCTCAACGCCGGCACCGGCCTGGGCACCTTCGCCCAGGCGGGGGACATGCGCCATATCGCGCACCAGGGGGAGTTGCTGTTGCAGGCGCAGCACAACAGCCTCCGGGTGGAGGCGGACCAGAGCGTGGAGATCAGTGCCAGTCAGCAGCATGTGCTGATGGCTGCGAATCGGCACATCACCTTGTTGTGCGGCGGGGCTTACCTGAAGCTGGCCGACGGTAACCTTGAGCTGGGAATGCCGGGTGAATTCATCGTCAAGGCCGGGAAGCACCAGTTCGCCGGAGCATCGAGCGCGAGCTCAACGCTGCCCTTGTTCAAGGCTCCAGGCAGTGGGGAATTCGAAGCGGCTTATCGCATGCGTAAAACCGATGAGCGCGCATTCCAGGGCTACCGCTACAAGTTGATGAGCGCTGGCCAACTGCTGATCGAAGGCTGGACCAATGCGGAAGGTGAGACGGAGCGTGTCGAGACCAACTTGCCGCGCTGCATCCAGGCCTACAAAACCATCATGCGGGACGATCAACGGATTACGGAGGATTGGGTGTCCCAGCTTGCCTGCATAGATGAAGAGAAACCGCACGGAGATGCTCCGTCGCCATTTGATGACGAATTCATTGCGGACCATGGTTCGCAGGAGGGCATCTGATGCCAGGTCCTGCTGCTCCTGTTGCCGCCGTGCTCATCTGGGGATATCGCGCCTATAGGGCTCACCAGGCTTATGAAGCAGCGCAGACCGCGAAAGAGACCGTGGAAATGGCCAGGGACATCGCAAAGCGTCAGGAAGAGGTCAAGCGCGTTCTCCGAAGCACTATCGAGAGTTTCGCCAAGGAGATCCATGAGAAAAGCTCCACCTTTGCGAAAGTCGATAGCGGCGGGCGCAGCACCGTTTCACGCCGTGGCGTTGAAGGCACAACCTACAAGGAATACATCGAGCGAAAAATCCCTTTCCGGCCAGCCATCAGCATTGCCTGCACTTGGTCGCTTGCCTCACCGATCAAGGTGCCGCGGCGGATACAAAAGAGGATTCCGGGAGAAATCATAGAAACGACGATTGAGGTGGCGCTCAAGCAGACCACCGCTTCGCTGGTTTTCGAGGCCATCGACAGTGCCTTGGACTGGAAGAACCCATTGAAGGCCGAACCGAACTATTTGGACGGCAAAGCGCTGCTCGGCGAGCCCTCGACTAAGCCCAAGCGTACCAATGACATCTTCCCGTTCTGGCCGCGTCCGCGGGGCTGCCTGGCGCCGGATCTGGTGATCGTGGAATACCGGCAACAGCCTTTTGATGTGCCAAATGTGTTTGCAGTGGTGGAAATCAAATTCCCGGGGGATTGGGTGAAGGCAAAGCAGCTGGGTGATTATGCAAAAATCATGGGCCAGGACAATCAAAAAGTAGCGTTGCTCAGGGTCCCGGAAGATTGCACCGGGTACCGGCCAGAAACTGATCCCAAAAAAGAGGCCGGACATTCAGGAGGAAGGAGAAACCGATGAGCACAACCGAGAAGGAAATGCACGACGGAGAGGTCGCCGGTATGGTGGAGGACCTGAAGAAATGGCCCAGCGTAGCCCATGACAATGGAGAATATGAGCTGGCAGTGATGCCGTTTCTGTCCTTCTACTTCACCTACGAACCCGAACACTACTTGCAGACCTCGCTGGCGATGATCGAAGTGCACGAGGCCTTCGAACGCCTGCTGGACTATCCCTACAAAGTGGCCACTCACCCGGACTCTGAGCGACCGCACCCTTATGGTTCCAAGCGGCTGGGCGATCTGCGGGAGTGGGCGAGAAAGACGCGATTGGACAAGACCTTTGCGTTCAATTTCACCGACGAAAAAAACTACCGCTCCTCACCCACAACTGCCGGTTATTTCTGGCGAGACAGCTATCTGACATATGCGAAAGGCTGCTACTCCTATATCCAACTCCACTACCGCTGGCAGTGGTGGATGGACAACAAGGAGGCCTGGCGGCTCTTCGTGCTGGACACCATCGAACGCCTTAGGCCCGAGCAGGTATATAGCGGCTTCGCCATGGCCAACCCACTGGAATTTGGTACCCGCTCTGAGGTTACCGTATGGGATAGAGCACTCACGCCTCATTTCTACGGATTGGATACGGACTATCCATACGGGATTCACCTCGCTCCAAACCTACCCTCAGGCCTGCGCCCTCCCACCTGGGGCTTCTTCCTGTCCGATCTCTGGCGCGAGAAGCTGTCATTAGGGCGCGAAGCTGTCCGGCAGGCTCTTCTGGACCCGCGGATCCGGGTCGATGAGCTCAACTGCGGGCAGTGGATAGAACTGGGCCCCCAACCCGAACTTTATCCGGTCGAGAACGGCGTACCGGAACTGCCAGCATTACTGAACCGTCTCCTGCGCCCGCTGCGCCACCCCAAGCTGGACTTGCTCGGCTTTGGCCAGTGGGACGGAGACCCCAACGAACGCTTCACCCTGGCCGACAGCCAGCGCTGGCTGGCGCGTTTCGACGACGATGGCGACTGGCCCACGCCCGAGCAGCGCGGGCTCATCCCTGATGCTCCACGCGCGGCGCCACAGGCCACGCATGCCCTCGGGGGTGAGCCGTGCCCGCGCACCGGATGGTGGCTCACCTCGGCAAAGTACGGCGCCCGGCAACGCTTCGAGGAGGGCGAAACACTGCCCGCCTTCAGTACGGAAAAAACGCATGGCCACACCTGGTGGCAGTGGGACGTCGATCAGCGCGAGCCGATAGAGGTAGAGCGGAACGCCAACACGGTCGCCCCAAGTACTTACCCTGCGCCGCGCGCAGGTCTGTGGCTGCAGGTGGGTGAATCGAAAGTGCGCTGCCGCGTCGCTGAAGGCGAGCCGCTCCCGCTAGTCGACAAGTTGCCGGTGCAATGGCAATGGGCCGAACAGCCGCCACCCGGCCTACGCGCAGTGAGCGGACAGCCCTGCCCCTATCCAGGCCTCTGGCACTGCGAGGACATTCCCGTCGGCCCGCATGCTTTCCTGCATGACGCCCCCCTGCCCCAGGTTCAGGGGCGGGATGTCACCTGGTTCCTGGTGAAGGCGCCGTGATGTTCCCCAAGGGGCTCACGGAGATGGAAACACACATGCGCACCAAACGTCCTGGCTCTGTCGAAACAAGCTGTTTAACCTTCACAGCTAGCCATCCTCAATTGAGCTCGCTGAACGGATAGACAGGCCGCCGGCACGAACCGAAGCCCGCCCGCGGCGCTCCAAGCGGCATTCCGACTCGCTCAGGCAGCCATTCAGCCAGCCATGCCCGCCCTCACCGCCGCCGATCTCCAAACCCTCGCCGCCGCCCGCCGCAAGCTGGAAAACCCCGGGCTGGCGGTGCGGCTCAGCAATCACCTTGGCAGTCCACTCGAAAAAGGCATGGCCAAACTGCCGGCCAGTTGGCGGGAGAAGCTGGGCGGCGTCGCCCATGAGGCGCTGAGCCGGGCGATGAGCACCGCCGCCGGCACGCTGGGGAAGGAGCAGAAGGAGGCCAGCCCGCGGCTGCACAAGGTGCTCGGCTCCCTCAGCGGCGCCGGCGGCGGCGCCTTCGGCCTGCCGGGGCTGACGGTGGAGATTCCGGTGTCCACCGTGCTCATCATGCGCGCCATCCTCGACATCGCCCGCGCCCACGGCGAGGATATCGCCAGCCCGGAAACCCGCCTCGCCGCGCTGGAGGTGTTCGCCCTCGGCGGCCCGGGCAGCGCCGACGATGCCGCCGAATCCGGCTACTACGCGGTGCGCGCCGCGCTGGCCACCGCCATCGGCGAAGCCACACGCCACGTCGCCGCCAATGGCCTCGGCCAGCAGGGTGCGCCGGCGCTGGTGCGGCTGCTCACCATGGTGGCCACCCGCTACAAGATCCAGCTCACCCAGAAGGCCGCCAGCATGCTCATCCCCGGCCTGGGCGCCGCCGCCGGGGCAACGGTGAACCTGCTCTTCATGCAGCACTTCCAGGCCATGAGCGAGGGCCACTTCACGCTGCGCCGGCTGGAGCGGAAATACGGCGCGGATGTGGTAAAGGCGGCGTATCTGGCCGCGGGCTGAACGCGAGCCTCGCCTCCAATAAAGCGGGTGACGCCGCTCGTCCTGGGCGGAGTCGAAGGGCAATCCGGAGAGCAGGTCCGGCCAGCCCGTGCCGCGCCCATTGATCCGGTAAGGAGGGGCCGCTTGCCCTGGCCCCCTGGCCTTCACTCAAGGCGGGCCTGTCGAAGGGCCTTGCAGGGGGCGGGCTTCGACCAGCCTGTCCTGAGCCTGCCCAAGGGCTCAGCCCGAACGGTTATCGGGGTTTAAATTGCCGCGTCAATGAAGAAGGGGCACCTCTCCAGCCCAAAAGCGGAAACCAGCGCCAAGCGCCTCGAAGGGGCAGCGCGGAACCCTCCCACCTGAGGAGCGCCCGAGGCGAAATCACAGGCCCCATGCCCTGGCCAGCGGCGCACTCTCCCCGCACCGCCCTCCCTCGTCCCTCTACAGATCCAGCACCAGCAGCGCACTGCGCGAGCGCGACACGCAGACGCACAGGCTGTCGTTGCGCCCGGCTTCCACCGCCGACAGGTAGTGGTCGCGATGGTCCGGCTCGCCCTGCAGCACGCCGACCAGGCACATGCCGCACTCGCCGCGCTTGCAGTCGTGCAGCGGCTCCACGCCGGCCTCCAGCAGCGCGCCCAGCAGGCTCTGGTCGGCGCGCACCGGAATGCGCCGGCCGCTGCTGCGCACTTCCACCTCGAAGGCGGTGTCGCCCGCCTGCGCCAGGCTGCCGTCGAACAGTTCGAAATGCACGCTGCCCTGCGGCCAGCCGGCGCGTGCCGCCTGCGCCACCACCGCGCCGATCAGCGCCGCCGGGCCGCACACGTAAACCGCGCGCCCCGGCTGCGGCCGCGCCAGGATGTCCGCCAGCGCCGGCCGCAGCGAGCCGGCCTCGCGGTGGTAGAGCCGGCCGCCCAGCGCCGCCACTTCGTCGCGGAAGGCCATGCGCCGCGGATGGCTGCCGCCGTAGTGCAGTTCGAAGGGCCGCCCCTCGCGCCGCAGCCGCCGCGCCATGCCCAGCATGGGCGTGATGCCGATACCGCCGGCGATCAGCAGATGGCCACCCGCCGCCGGCTGCAGCGGAAAGGCGTTGTCCACCGTGGCGCGCAGCCGGTCGCCCGGCACCAGCTGGTGTATCCAGCCGGAGCCAGCGCCGCCCTCCACCCGCAGCACCGCGATCTCGTAGCAGGCCGCGGGCTCGCCGTCGCCGGTCAGCGAGTAGCGGCGATACAGCGCCTCGCCCTGCCCGCCCGGCGGCGGAATTTCCAGCCGCAGATGAGCGCCGGGGATGAAGGCGGCGCAGGCGCTGCCATCCGCCCGCGCCAGCCGTACCCTCATGACGTCCTCGGCGATGCGGGCCACTTCGATGACCTTCAGTTCCATCACGGAATCCATCTCCTCTCCCCTCAAGCCAGTTCCGCCAGCAGCGGCTGCAGATGGCGGGCGATGGCCAGCAGCCGGCGCTCGCTGCCCTGTCGGCCGACCAGCTGCATGCCCAGCGGCATGCCTTGCGGCCCACGCTGGCCTGGCACGTTCACGCAGGGCAGGCCGAGCAGGGTCCACACCCGGCTGAACACCGGGTCGCCGGTGGCCGCCAGTCCCAGCGGCGCTTCGCCCGGCGCTGCCGGCACCAGCAGCGCATCCACATCCTCGGCGATGCCCTCGAAGGCGGCGGCACCGCAGCGGCCGAGGTTGAGCGCGGCGCGGTAATCCACCTCGGCGCAGGCCTGGCCGGCTTCGATCAGGGCGCGCAGGCTGGAGCTCATCCGCGCTCGTCCCTGCTCCCAGTCAGTAGCGAAAGACCGTGCCGCCTCATAGGCCTGCACCGTTTTCTGCGCCGCCGACAGGCCGGCCAGCTCATCCGGCAGCGGGCGCTCGCTCACCATCGCTGCGGCGGCGATGCGGCTCACCGCGGCCTCGAAGGCGGCGGCGCCCGCCGGCTCCATCTGCGTCCATTCGTGGCTACGGCACACGCCCAGGCGCAGCCCACCGGTGTCCAGCCGCGGCAGCGGTTCGTAGGCGATGCCCAGCAGCGCGGCGCGCATCAGCTCCAGGTCGTCGGCGTCGTTGGCCAGCCAGCCCAGGGTGTCCAGCGAGGGCGCCATCGGCTTGATGCCGGCCAGCGAGTGGAGGCCGAAGCCGGGCTTGAGCGCGAACACGCCGCAGTAGGCCGCCGGCCGGATCAGCGAGCCGGCGGTCTGCGAGCCCAGGGCCAGCGGCACCATGCCGGCCGCCACCGCCGCCGCCGAACCGCTGGACGAACCACCGGGCGTGCGGCGCGGATCATGCGGATTGGCGGTGGGGCCGGGCGAGAAGTAGGCGAACTCGGTGGTCACCGTCTTGCCGAACACCGCCGCGCCGGCGGCACGCAGCCGCGCCACGCAGTCGGCATCGCCGCCGCGCACGCCCTCGCGGTAGAGCTCCGAGCCGTAGCGGGTGGGGTAATCCCGGGTAGCGATGATGTCCTTCACCGCCAGCGGCACGCCGCCCAGCAGGCCCCGTGGATGCGCCTGCCACTGCCGCAGCGCGGTGGCGCGCGCCAGCGCCGGATCGAATTCCCGCCACGCCTGCACCGCGCCCTCGTGTTCCTCGATGCGATGCAGGAAATGCGCGAGCACCGCTTCGATGCTCAATTCACCGGATTGCAGGCCACGCCGGATGGCGACCGCGGTGAGTGGCGCGGAGTCGGAATGGCGTACCAGCATGTCTTTTCCTTTTTCATCCAATTGCGCCGGCAATGCCATTTCAGCAATTGAGTCATTCAATTCCGTTTTTTCCATCCAGCATTCGCTGCTTTTCATTTTTTCTATTTCCATGTTCCTTGCCCCATTTCATCAATTCGCAGGAAATGCGCTTTGGCGCATTCGGCGATATGCCATTGCCGCAATGGCGACCAATCCAGGCTCACCAGGCTGGCCTGCCGCTGCCAGAACGCCGGCCATGCCATTGCAATTGGCGGGCGGGTTGCGGAGAGATCCAGCGCGCCCAGCCGGGCGCCGCGTTTCGCGCAGGGCAGCGACGCCTCGAGGCTGGCGCCGCTGTCGAAATCCAGCACCGCGTCCACCGCGCCGTGTTCACGCAGCAGCGTGGGCCAATCGTCGTCGTAGCGCGCGGTTTCGGCGGCGCCGGCGGCCAGCGCAAGGGCAATGCCGGCGCGGTCGGCGCATACCGCCATCACGCTGCAATCCAGCGACACGGCGAGGCGGATGGCGCTCAGGCCCAGCTCGCCGTCGCCCTGGTGCACCAGCAGGCTTTCACCGGCTTGCAGGCGCAATCCGCCGCACAGCGCTGCATGCAGCAGCGGCCAGCGCAGGGGCATCTGCAGCGCCCATCCTTCATCCATCCCGGCCGGCACCGCCAATACCCGGCGGGCGTCCACATCGATGATTTCACCGCGGCGGATCTGGCGGTCGATATTGCAGGCGATCAATTGACCCGGCGTCCAGTCGCTTTCCGGCCCATTGCGCAATACCCGGCCCAATAGCGGCCAATGCGGCCGGCCATCCACCGCCAGCAATTCGCCGACCTGGCCCACTTCCAATTCCACCCGATTCACGCCCAGGCGGCTGATGCGGGAAATCGTCCTCTCACCCTGGCCAATACCGATTGTCAAAACGGCACTCCGTCTGTAACTTGATTGGCGGCCACAGAAGCCGTCCGCGCAACGCGGAATATCAGCGCACTCAATTGCCCTTCGCGGAATTGGCGCCTGTTCAGAACACCCTGCGGAACATCCGCAGAACACCCCGACCCGGAGCCGCCGTGACATCCAATGTTCAGGACCTCAACACCCGCAGCGGCGACAACGCGCTGCGCGCGCCTGATTTCTCCCTGCGGCAGCTCTCCTATTTCCTCGCCGCCGCGCAATACCAGTCGGTGCAGCAGGCGGCGGCCGCGCTGCATGTGTCGGCGCCGGCGGTGTCCGCCGCCATCGCCCACCTGGAGGCGACGCTGGGCGTGGCGCTGTTCCGCCGCCGCCATGCCCGCGGCGTGATCCTCACCGAGGAAGGCAGCGCCTTCGCGGTGCAGTGCCGCGGCATCCTGCAGAACGCACGCGAGATGGCCTCCGTCGGCGCGCTGGACCGCCACGCGCTGAGTGGCCAGGTGCGGGTGGGCTGCCTGACCACCTTCGCCCCGCTGGTGATTCCGGCGCTGCTGCGCGAGGTGAAGGGCAAGCTGCCGCGCGCCCGGCTGACCTGGGCGGAAGGCCACCATGAGTACCTGATCGAATCCCTGCGCACCGGCACGCTGGATCTGGCGGTGCTGTACGACTTCGAGATTCCCTCCGGCATCCAGTCGGTGACGCTGCGCGACGCGCCGCTGCAGGCGGTGCTGCCGGCCAGCCATGCGCTGGCGGCCAACGCCAGCCTGTCGCCGGCCGATCTCACCACCGAGCCCTTCATCCTGCTGGACCTGCCGCGCACCCGCGAGTACATGCTGACCGCCTTCAGCTCCCACGGCGTGCTGCCGCGCATCACCGAGACGGTGCATTCCTTCAGCATGCTGCTAGGGCTGGTGGCGGCCGGGCATGGCTTCTCGCTGCTCAACTTCTGTCCGCCCTACATGGTTCCCGGCCTGGGCCGGGTGGTGTCGCGGCCCTTCCAGGCCATGGTGCGCCAGCCTTCCATCGTGGTCGCCTACTCCTACCGCTACCACTACCCGCGGGTGGCGGCAGCCATCGTCGAGTGCCTGTCGGCCATCGTGGATGAGCTGCCGATGCAGGCGGACTGAGGCCGTCGCCGGACCCCGGTAACGGCGTTCACCCGGCCGGCATTTCCATCCATGACTCCGAGAAGGCGAGGAAGGCGGAGCTTTTCTTGCCGCCGTCGAAGTTGCGCGTGCTGACCTGACCGGGCAGCCGGCGGCCGTTGATCTGGATGCTGGCGTCGGCGGCGTCGATGAACAGGCTGTACATCTCGTGCTTCTGCGTCGGCCCCTTCTCCGCCGGCATGTCCACCGCGTAGGGCTCGCCGAGCGCGTCCCAGGTGAGCACCACTTCCACACCGTCGGCGCGGAGGATTTCCTGGTACTTGCGCCGGGTGTCGCCCACCGAGCGCGCTTCCAGCAGCGGCAGGTAGCTCACCGCCGGCGTGCCGGCGGAAACGCGGAAGGAATTGAAGCGGGAGAAGAATTCCGCCATCAGGTAGCGCGCCAGCGGCTCGTTGTCGGTGAGGCAGACGTTGCAGGCTTCCGGCAGGCTGGCGGCCATCTGCGGCTTTTCCAGCAGCAGCACACCCTTGCCCATGCCGAACGGCGAATAGTTGATCTTGAAATAGGTGGCGAGGCTGGCCCAGTCGCCGTCCGGGTCGTTCTTGAGGTAGATGCCGGGGTTGTCGCCGGTCCAGGCGACTTTGCCGGGATGCACGGGATTGCTCATCGTTGTGGCGTCCTTTTCTTGTCTGTCTCTGTGTGTACTGCGTGGGGTCGGGAGGCGCGGCACGCCTACTTGGCGGCCTCGGTTGCCTCGGTCGCTTCGGCGCCGTGCCGCGCGGCGAGCTCGCGGATGCGCTGGCGGATTTGGCGGGCGCGGTCGTCCGCTTCCTGGTAGTCGCCGCGCACCACGATGTCGGTGATGGCCTTGCCGATTTCACGCACCAGCGCCTTGTCGTCGCCCGCGGACTCGGGGATGGACACCACGGTGTCGTGGCAGTAGGTCGGCGTCAGCGCGTTACTGCGCAGCGGCGACAACGATGGCGCTTCGCCCTGGGCGACCTTGCGCGTTTCGCGCTTGATGAGCTGGCGCAGCATGGCGATGCCGCGGTCGCAGCGGGTGAGGTTCTCCAGCTCGTGGATGGCGATGGAACGCTGGGTGACCTGAGCGTCGAAGTCGCCCGGCATGCGCTGGCGGTCTTCGTAGTCGCGCTCGCCGTCCTGGCCGAAGAAGTCAATGGATTCGACGCCGCAGCGGGATTCGTCGGCGATGCCGCGCGGGTCCATGTCCGGGTGGAAATGGCGCCAGCCGATGATGCGGCAGGTGTGGTTGTCGATCGGCGTGGTCCAGCGCGTGATCGCCACCCGGTTGAAGGCCTTGTCGGTCTGGCCGTCTTCCCAGATGTGGCCGACCTGGGCGAGGTTGGGCAGGATGATGTCGTTGGAGCGCACCCACACCTTGTCTTTCCAGCGCCGCGCGGTGACGTAGATCATGCCGGTGGGCGTGGGCACGAAGTCCATCTCCGGCAGCTCGCCCCATGCTTCTGCGAAGTGGGTGAAGCTGATGCGGGTGTGCAGGAACACCGCATGCGCCGGGTCCATCACGTTCTCGTGCACCTGCAGCCAGTTGCACGGGTAGGTAACGCAGTAGGGGACGAGGCGGTCGTCGCTGAGCTCGTAGGTGTCGTAGAGCGGGAATTCCGGCTTGTGCTCCGCCGGGCCGAAGTAGCCGAAGATGAGGCCGCGGTATTCGATCACCGGGTAGGCGCCGTGGCAGACGCTGTGGCGCAGGCGGGATTCCGGCGGATCACCCGGGGTTTCGAGGATGCGGCCATCCACGCCGAACAGCCAGCCGTGGTAGCAGCAGCGCAGCCCCTCGTCCTCGCAGATGCCGAATTCCAGCGAGGTGCCGCGGTGGCTGCAGTGCTTCTCCAGCAGGCCGGGGGTGCCGGACTTGGTGCGGAACAGCACCAGGTCTTCGCCGAACATGCGCACCGCCTTCGGCAGTTCGCCCAGCTCCGCCGACAGCGCCACCGGCTGCCAGAAGCGGCGCAGGTATTCGCCCAGCGGGCTGCCCTTCTCCACATGGGTGAGTTCGGCGTTTTCCGGCGGCGCCGGCTGCCGCTCGTAGGCCGAGTAGGGTTTGATGAGTATGGTCTTCTTGTCCATCTGCTCTGTTTCTCCTTGCGGTCCGCGGCCGCCGGCCTTGCCGCCCGGCGGGAATGCGGAGGGAATCGATAGGGTTGGCGCGTCTCGCCGAAGGGCTGGCTAGCTGGCCACCTCGGGCTGGCTGCGCAGCACCTGCCGCAGCAGCGGCCGGCCCTGGAAGGCGCCGAAGGCCGGCGTGCCGATGCCGCGGGCGATGCCGCGCGCCTGTTCCGGCGGCAGCGCATGGACGCGGCCGGCGGCTTCGGCCAGCAGCTGGATGCGGGCGGAGCGTTCGATGAGCACGAACCACCACAGCGCCTCCTCCACGCTGCGGCCGACACTGAGCGGGCCGTGGTTGCGCAGCAGCAGCGCTTTCTGCCCGCCCAGCGCGGCGGCGATGCGGGCGCCCTCGTCCAGCCCCAGCACCAGGCCGCAGTCTTCCTCGAACACCGCGTGGTCGCCGTAGAGGGCGCACACGTCCTGGTTGATCGGGTCCAGCGGCCGGCCCAGCGCGCACCAGGCGGTAGCGTGCTCCGGGTGGCCGTGGGCGACGCAGGCCACGTCCGGCCGGGCGCGATGCACCGCGGCGTGGATGGCGAAGGCTGCGGCGTTGATCGGCCCACCTTCCAGCACCACGCCCTCCAGCGTCACCAGCGACAGCAGGCTGGCACGCATCTCGCCGTAGCCGATGCCGAAGGGGTTCACCCAGAAGCGGTCCTCGTGTTCCGGGTCGCGCGCCGAAAGGTGGCCGGCCACGCCCAGGCTCATGCCGAGCTGGTGGAGCAGGCGGAAGGCGGCGGCCAGCCGGGTCTTCAGCTGCTCGCGCGGCGTGGCCGCCGGGGCGGCGCCGTCGCCATCGGCCGGGGCTGGCACCGGTTCGAAGCGGAAGGGGTTCGCGTTCATGCTGCGTTCCGTGGGCAGCGCCGGCTCAGTTCGCCGCCTTGGCGGCGAGCTTGAACTTGCCGTTGTCCACCACCAGCATCTGCACGCTCTCCGGCTTGGTGCCGAAGTGGTCTTCCGGGCCGTAGGCATACACCGCGGTGACGCCGACGTAGTTGCTCACCTGCTCCAGCGCGTCGCGCACCGCGCTCGGCTGGTCGCCGGCCTTGCGCACCGCGTTCATCAGCAGCATGGCGGCGTCGTAGCCATTGCCGGCGAAGGTGGCCGGCTGCTTGCCGTACTTGGCCTCGTAGGCCTTCACGAACTGCTCCAGCACCGGCTTCTGCGCATCGCCGGCCGGCAGTTCGGCGGTGACGTAGATCTTGGACGAGGGCAGCAGCGCGCCGTTGGCGGCCTCGCCGGCCAGGCGCAGGTAGTTGAAGTCGTTGGCGGCGTGGGTGAGGTAGAGCGGCTGCTTGAGGCCAAGCGCGCGGTAGTTCTTGGTGGAAATGGCCAGCCCCGGCCCGGTGGCCCAGATGACCACCGCCTGGGCCTCGGTGCCGCGGATCTTGGTGAGCTGCGGCGTCATGTCGGTATCCGCGTTGCCGAACACCTCGGTGCTGACCACGGTGATGCCGTGCTTGGGCGCCAGCTGCAGTAGGGTGTCGCGGGCGCTGGTGCCGAAGGCGACGTCGGAGTGCAGCATGGCGATCCTGGTGATGCCGCGGGCGCGCATGTCCTCCAGCATCACCGTTTCCACCACCACGTCGGTCAGCGGCGCGAGGAAGCTGTAGCGGCGCTGCTCCGGCGGCAGCACGATGCCGCGGGTGGCGCCTATGCCTATCATCGGCACCTTGGCGCGCTCCACCGCGTCGACGATGGCGAAGTTGGAGCCGCTGCTGCTGGGGCCGACGATGCCCACCACCTTCTCCTGCGAGATCAGGCGGCGCAGCGCCGACACCGTCTTGGTGTTGTCGCTCTCGGTGTTGAGGTTCACCAGCTCCACCTTGCGGCCGTTGATGCCGCCGGCGGCATTCACCTGCTCCACCGCCAGCTGGGCGCCTTCCAGCGCCGGCTGGCCGAGGGAGGCGATGAAGCCGGAGGTTTCCAGCAGGCCGCCGAGCTTGATCGGCTCCTGCGCGATTGCGGCGCCCGCTCCTGCTGCACAGAGGACGAGCGTAGCCAGCGATTTCTTCCAATCGATCATGATTTCCTCTTCTGTTGGGTCCCGTCAGGGAAGGGTGGTCAAGGCTGTTTTGAACAACTCTGGGGGGGCATGCCAGATGCCGCCGCCGACGCGGCCGGCAATGCCATTCGAATCGAGGATGCCGAGGGCGACCGGCAGCGCGAGGCCGCTCTCCGCCACCCGGCGGGCAGACAGGCCGACGCGCACCGCGCGCCGCGTCAGCCGCGGATGCAGGCCGCCCAGCAGGGCCTCGCCCAGCGCCGCCGAGGGCATGCGCATGAACCCGGCGAGGTTGGCGGTCTGCGCCGGCGAGTGATGCATGCACAGCGCGCCCAGGCCGAGCGCATCCACCACCGCGCTGTCGCCGATGGCGGGCAGGCAGGCTTCCGCCGGCCAGCCTTCCTGCAGACGGCCGATGGGCGGGGTGGCGGTAGTGGTGGTCCAGGCCTGAGGCGCGCCGGCCAGGCGCAGGCCGAAGTCGATGCCGTTGCCGCCTATCGCCGTCACCAGCGCACTACCGGCCACGCCCTCGGCGGCGCTCAGCATGCAGCGCGCCGCCGCCATCCAGGTGCTGAGGAAGAAGCCGGGCGAGGCGGCGAGGAAGGCCTCGCCCTCGCCATCCACCACCGCGCCGGCGGCCCGCAGGCGGGCGGCCAGCTCGCGGCTGCCAGCCTGGGTCTGGCCGTGGCAGTCGTCGCCGGCCTCCAGCGCGAGATCGGCGATCTCCAGCAGCTTGATGCCGGCGCCGTAGCCGGGCGCGAGGCCGGCGGCGAAGGCGCCGTTCTGCCAGCGCAGCAGCGCCAGCGCCTCCGGCGCCGCCATGCCCAGCCGCGGCGCATGCTGCACGCCGCCGTTCAACGGCGCATGGCAGGGCCCGCCCAGGCCATTGGCATCACGCACCACCTGCAACCACTGGCTGGGCGAAATCACCGCCGCCAGCGGAGTGACGCAGCCGTGGTCCTGCGCCGGCCGCAGGCGGATGTCGCCGGCGGCGATGGCGGCCAGGCCCTCTTCCAGCGTTTCCACCCAGCCTTCGAACAGCGCCGCCTGCGCCGCCGAATGCGCCACCGGCAGTGCCGGCGCGCCGCGGAAAGCCGGGCCGGCGTGCAGCAGGGTGCGGGCGGGCCAGTCCATCAGCTCGTCGCCACGGCGCAGGCCGGCGAGCACCGGCTCCACCGCCAGCAGGCGTTCCAGCGCGCTGCGGTCGGCGGCCGGAGTGGTGGCAACCGAGGTGGCACCGGAGTTGCCACCCGAATTGGCAACCGGGCCGGCAGTGAATCCCTCGGCGCTCATGCCGCCACCTCCGCCGTTTCGTCCTCATGCTGCCAGCCGAGGTAAGCCTCGCCGACGTGGGAGGACTGCAGCAGTTCCTCGCCACTGCCGTGGGCGACGATGGCGCCGTTGGCCAGCACATAGCCGCGGTCGGCCACCTGCAGCGCTGCATGCGCGTTCTGCTCCACCAGCAGCACCGCGATGCCGCGCTCGGCCAGCCGCGGCAGCAGCTCCAGGATTTCGCGGGTGACGCGCGGCGCCAGGCCGAAGGAGGGTTCGTCCAGCATCAGCAGCTTGGGCCGGCTCATCAGCGCACGGCCGATGGCGACCATCTGGCCCTCGCCGCCGGACAGGGTGCCGGCCTGCTGGTCGATGCGCTCGGCCAGGCGGGGGAAGAAGTCCAGCACCTCCCGCATCGCCGCCTCCACCTCGCGCGCCGCCGCCGCGCCCGGCCGGAACAGGTTGCCGAAGCCGGCGGCGCGGATGTGGGAGAAGCGGCCGATCATGAGGTTGTCGCGCACCGTCAGCATCGGGAACAGCTGGCGGCCTTCCGGCGCCAGCGCGATGCCGGCGGCGATGCGGCGCTCGGCGGCGAGGCCGTGCAGCGGCTTGCCATCGAACACGATGGCGCCGCCGGCGAGCTTGCACAGGCCGGAGATGGCTTTCAGCGTGGAGGACTTGCCGGCGCCGTTGGCGCCTATCAGCGTCACGATTTCGCCGGCGCGCACTTCCAGGTCTATGCCGCCGAGCGCATGCAGCGCGCCGTAGCGCACCGCCACCCGCTCCAGCTTCAGCAGCGGCGCCGCGCTGGCGGCCGCGCCGGCACGGCCGCGCGCCACCACCAGGTCGGTCTCGCCCAGGTAGGCCGCCAGCACCTGCGGATCGCGGCTCACCGCGCGGGTCTCGCCCTTGGCGATCACCGTGCCGTGGTCCAGCACCACCAGGCGTTCGGCCAGGCTGCTGACGAAGGCGAGGTCGTGCTCGACGAACATCACGGTGACGCCGGCCGTGCGGATGCGGCGGATGGCGGCGGCGAGCATCATCTTCTCGTCGTTGGTGAGGCCGGCGGCCGGCTCGTCCAGGATCAGCAGCCGCGCCTCGGTGCCCAGCGCCCGCGCCGCCGCCAGCAGGCGCTGCTGGCCGGCGGTGAGCATCTGCGCCGGCTGGTCGGCCAGCGCCGCCAGCCCGACCAGTTCCAGCTTGTCGCAAGCCATGCGGTAGAGCGCCGCCATCGACTGGCCGGCGCGCACGAAACGCGCCAGCCCGCCGGCCACGCCCTCGCCCAGGCGGGCCACGCCGGCGGCCATCACGTTCTCCACCACCGTCATCCCGGCCAGCACCTCGGCGGCCTGGAAGGTGCGCACCAGGCCGGCGCGATTGACGAACTCCGGCGGGCGGCCGGTGAGCAGTTCGCCGTCGAAATGCACGCTGCCGCGATCCGGCCGGACAAAGCCGGAGATGACGTTGAGCAGCGTGGATTTGCCGGCGCCGTTGGGGCCGATCAGGCCGAGGATCTCGCCCTGGCGGATGTCGAAACCGACCTCGGACAGCGCCTGCAGGCCGCCGAAGCGCACCGAGACGCCTTCCACCTTGAGCATTGTCGATGTCATGTTCATGCGGAAGTCCTCCCCTGCAGCTTGAGGCTGGCGCGGGCGCCGGGGCGCAGCCGCTGCGGCAGCTTGCGGTACAGGCCGGCGAGCGCGGCCACCGCGCCCTCGCGGCAATAGATCATCACCACGATCAGCAGCAGGCCGTAGATCACCACGTCCAGCCGGCCCAGCGGCTTCAGCCACTCGCTGACGATGACCACGATGAAGACGCCGAACAGCACGTTCCACACCCCGGACACGCCACCAAGGGCGACGATGAGCAGCAGCTTGATCGAGAAGGCGACGCTGAACGGCTCCGGGCTGATGTAGCCGATCCAGTGCGCATAGAGCGCGCCGCCAAGGCCGGCGTAGGCGCCGCTCAGGGCCATCACCTTGCGCTTCACCTGGGCGGCGTCTATGCCCAGCGAGCGGGCCACCGCCTCGTTCTCGCTCACCGTGCGCATCGCCAGGCCGAAGGGCGAGCGCACCAGGTAGTCGGCCAGGCAGAGGCCGGCGTAGCACACCAGCCAGGCCAGCGGCAGGAAGTGGAGGTCGTCCAGCAGCGCATGGCCGGCGATGGAGATGGGGTCGATGGCGCTGATGCCGTCCGGCCCGCCGGTCACCGAGCGCCACTCCACCAGCACGGTGTGCAGGATGAGCGCGATCGCCAGCGTCGCCATCGCCAGGTGGTGGCCCTTCAGCCGGAACACCAGCCAGCCCAGGCTCCAGGCGGTGAAGGCCGACAGCGCGGTGGCCAGCGCCAAGCTGTACCAGGGGTCCAGCTGCAGATGCTGGGCGAGCAGCACCGAACCGTAGGCGCCAACGCCAACGAAGGCGCTCTGCCCCAGCGAAATCTGGCCGGTGTAGCCCATCAGCAACGACAGCCCGATCGCCGGCAGCGCATACAGGCCGCACACCACCAGCAGGTTGATGACGTAAGGGTTGTTGGAGAAGGCCGCCAGCCCCAACACGGCAGCGAGGACGAGGAAGCGGTTCAGCGCCGGCTTGTTCATCGCGTGTCTGCTCATCGCTTCGCCGCTCCGAATTCGCCCAGCAGGCCGCCCGGCCGTACCAGCAGGAAGAGCAGCAGCAGCACGAAGGCGATGGCGTTCTTGAAGCCGGAGCTGATGTAGCCGGCCGCCAGCGTCTCGGTCGCCCCCAGCAGCAGCCCGCCCAGCGCCGCGCCTATCGGATTGCCGAAGCCGCCGATGATGCAGGCGACGAAGCCCTTGATGCCGAGGGCGACGCCGCTGTCGTACTGCATCAGCGCGATGGGCGCGATGATCACCCCCGCCACCGCGCCCACCGTGCCGGAGAGCAGGAAGCCGATGCCGCGCATCAGCCCGGTGGGGATGCCCATCAGCGCCGCCGCCTGGCCATTCATCGCACAGGCGCGGAAGGCCTTGCCGAGGAAGGTCCGGGTGAGGAAGACGTAGAGCAGCGCCATCACCACCGCGGTGGTGCCGACCACCCACAGCGCCTGCCGCGGCACCACCACGCCGTAGGCGGAGATGGAACCCGGCCCGGAGAAAGCCGGCAGCGGCTGCGCGTCCGTACCCCACGCCAGCGCCGCCAGCCCCTGCAGCACGATGCCGACGCCTATGGTGATGATGATGCCGCGCGTCACGTCGGTGCCGCTGCGGCGTATGGCAAGCCGCTCCACCAGGATGTTCACCACCCCGACCACTACCACCGCCACCGCGATCGCCAGCAACAGCGGCGCCCCGGCGACGACCAGGCTGGCCGCGCACAACGCCGCCAGCATGGAAGATTCGCCCTGGGCGAAATTGACGATATGGGTGGCGTTATAAACGGCGGTGAAGCCGGTGGCGATCAGGCCGTATATACAGCCGACGACCAGACCCGAAATGAGATATTGGGCAAATTCGGTCAATGCGATTTCCTCCGCATGAATAAGGCTCTGCCGTTGGAACGGAACGTCCCCGAATTCTTATTGCCGCCCGGTTCTATCGGCGCCTTTTCGTTTGCCGCCTTATGCCTATTCGCAGCGGGTCGAATCCGGCACGAATCAGGTTTTCAGCAAGCAACTCCAGCACTCTTTCCGGGCATGGCCTTCGGGGTACGAATCCACTCTAGGGAATGGGAAATTGAGCGGCAATTCAGAAGCGCGGGCGTCGGATTCAGTTTTTCTTTAGCAGCACAAGCCCGGTGCAAAGGCGCGCCATTGGTGCATCTGCGCACTTTTTTGGACCCATTGCGGCGCAAGCGCCAGGCAATTCAATGCATACGAAGTGGGTTTACGAATTCCGCGCTGCAATAGCGCTTTCTGTGCCGCGCTATTTCCATTTCGCCTATTTCATGAAAAGGAATGGAATCAAGCCAGCAGTGTGCGCACGGAAAAGAGGCGTGACCGGGGAGCTTCCTGGGCACTCAACTCCAACGCACGCCTCACCACTTTGACGAGATCGGGGTGGACAGCCGTCAGCTCTTTCGACGATGCCGGCCCTAGGGAGAATCCAGCCATACCTCATCCTTCTGGCGCCAACCCTGCGGAACCCTCTCTTCGTCCCTCCGCCCCGGCGGGCGGTGCTGGTGAATGCTCATCCGGTGCTCAAGCCGCCACATCCCCAATCTGGTGAAGCGCAAAGGGCAAGGACCCGGCCACCTGCGCCATCTGTTTTTGCACCCACCGCCAAGCCCTCTTGCACCCCATGCCAAGCGGCCCGCCCTCCAGCGGCGCACACTGGGCCGGCAACATCCCACTAAAAGACCAGACGAGGAGACGAGGATGAGCAATTCGAGCGAGCGGCCGACGATACGCAACCGCATGCTGATTGCCGGTGAATGGCAGGCGGCGGACAACGGTGCGACTTTCCCGGTGTACGACCCGGCCAACGGCGAGTGCATTGCCGAGGTGCCGGCCGGCGGCAAGCCGGAGGTGGATCGCGCGGTGGCCTCGGCCAAACGCTGCTTCGAGAGCGACGCCTGGCGCCACATGCTGCCGGCGGCGCGCGAGGCGCTGCTGCTGAAGCTGGCCGACCTGATCGAGCAGAACGGCGAGGACCTGGCGCGGCTGGAGACGCTGAACAACGGCAAGCTCATCGCCTTCTCCCGCGCGCTGGAAGTGGGCGCCAGCGCCCAGTGGCTGCGCTACATGGCGGGCTGGGCGACCAAGATCGAAGGCAGCACGGTGGATGTCTCCATCGGCTTCCCGCCGGGCGTGCGCTACAGCGCTTCCACCCGGCGCGAGCCGCTGGGCGTGGTGGGCGCCATCGTGCCGTGGAATTTCCCGCTGCTGATGGCGGTGTGGAAGATCGCACCGGCGCTGGCCGCCGGCTGCACGGTGGTGCTGAAGCCGGCCGAGGAAACGCCGCTGACCGCGCTGCGCCTGGGCGAACTGGCGCTGCAGGCCGGCTTCCCCGCCGGCGCGCTGAACGTGGTCACCGGCCTGGGCGAGGCGGCCGGCGCGGCGCTGGTGGCGCATCCGGACGTGGCCAAGATCGCCTTCACCGGTTCCACCGAAGTCGGCCGCATCATCGGCCGCCAGTGTGGCGGCGACCTGCGTCATGTGAGCCTGGAGCTGGGCGGCAAGAGCCCGGTGATCGTGCTGCCGGACTGCGACCCCGCCAAGGCGGTGGCCGGCGCCGCCGGCGCCATCTTCTTCAACCACGGCCAGGTATGCACCGCCGGCTCCCGCCTCTATGTGCATCGCAGGATCTACGACCAGGTGGTGGACGGCGTGGGCACGGTCGCCAAGCAGATGAAGCTGGGCGCCGGCCTGGACCCGGCCACCGAAATGGGGCCGCTGGTATCCGCCCGCCACCATGCCCGCGTCACCAGCCTGATCGAAACCGGCAAGGCAGAAGGCGCCGAGCTGATCGCCGGTGGCGCCGCGCTGGAGGGCGCCGGCTGGTTCGTGCAGCCCACGGTGTTCGCCAACCGCGCCTGCAAGCCGCTGACGCTGGTGCGGGAAGAGGTGTTCGGCCCGGTGCTGGTCGCCATGCCCTTCGACGAGCTGGAAGAAGTGGTGGCCGCCGCCAACGACAGCGAGTACGGCCTGGGCGCCAGCATCTGGAGCAACGACCTGACGGCGGTGCATCGCCTCATCCCGCGCCTGCAGGCGGGCTCGGTGTGGGTGAACAGCCACAACCTGGTCGATCCCAACCTGCCCTTCGGCGGCGTGAAGAGCTCCGGCTTGGGCCGTGAGCACGGCCGCGCGGTGATCGAGGCCTACACCGAACTCAAGTCGGTCTGCATCGCCTACTGATTCCTTTTCCCGCTTCACCACAACCGCAGTACCGGACCCGCCCCGCAATGCACGGGGCGGGCCTCACATCCGCTCGCTCGGAGGAGACACCATGCCCGCCAACAAGAACGGCAACGCCCTATCCATATCGCATTTCCGGCATCAACGCTTCGCGCCGGCGCTGCTCGCGCTGTCCTGCGCCCTCTCCTTCCCCACCCTCGCCCAGGCGGCGCCCGCAGCGCCGGCGGCGGTGGACTTCAACCGCCTGGTGGCCGCCGACCGCGAGCCCGGCAACTGGATGAGCCACGGCCGCACCTACGGCGAGCAGCGCTACTCGCCGTTGAAGCGCATCAACGAGAAGAACGTGGCCAAGCTCGGCCTGGCCTGGACCTACAAGCTGGACGTGGACCGCGGCGTGGAAGCCACGCCCATCGTCGTCGATGGGGTGATGTACACCACCGGCGCCAAGAGCATCGTCTATGCGCTGGACGCCCGCAGCGGCAAACAGCTGTGGAAGTTCGACCCGGAGGTGCCCGGCCTGCGCCTGTCCGAAGGCTGCTGTGACGTGGTGAACCGCGGCGTTGCCGTGTGGCAGGGCAAGGTCTATGTCGGCGCCTACGACGGCCGCCTGATCGCGCTGGACGCCGCCAGCGGCCGCAAACTGTGGGAGACGGACACCGTCATCGACCACGACCGCAGCTACACCATCACCGGCGCGCCGCGCATCGTCAAAGGCAAGGTGCTGATCGGCAACGGCGGCGCCGAGTTCGGCGTGCGCGGCTACATCTCCGCTTACGACGCCGACAGCGGCAAGCTCGCCTGGCGCTTCTACACCGTGCCTGGCAACCCGGCCGAGCCGGCGGAGAACAAGGCCATGGAAATGGCCCGCGCCACCTGGAGCGGCGACGAATACTGGAAGCAGGGCGGCGGCGGCACCGTGTGGGACTCCATGGCCTACGACCCGGAGCTGGACCTGCTCTACATCGGCACCGGCAACGCCTCCTGGTGGAACCGCAAGCTGCGCAGCCAGGGCAAGGGCGACAACCTGTTCGTCTCCTCCATCGTCGCCCTGCGGCCGGACAACGGCGACTACGTCTGGCACTACCAGGTGACGCCGGGCGACATGTGGGACTTCACCGCCACCCAGCACATCATCCTCGCCGACCTCGACATCGCCGGCGAGAAACGCAAGGTGCTGATGCAGGCGCCCAAGAACGGCTTCTTCTACGTGCTCGACCGGGCCACCGGCAAGCTGCTGTCGGCGGAGAAGTTCGCCCCGGTGAACTGGGCCAGCCACATCGACCTCGCCACCGGCCGCCCGGTGTTCGACGACAAGGCCGCCAACTACCTGGACGAACCCAAGCTGGTGATGCCCGCCTTCATCGGCGCCCACAACTGGCAGCCGATGTCCTTCAACCCGGCCACCGGCCTGGTCTACATCCCGATGCAGGAAACCGCCAACCTGCTCTCCGCCACCGGCACGCCGGAGCGGATCGCCCACAAGTCGGTGGTGAATCTCGGCATCGACGTGCCCGACCTGCCGGAAGATCCCAAGGTGGTGAAGGACATCGCCGCCAGCTTCAAGGGCCGCCTGCTGGCCTGGGACCCGGTGAAGCAGAAAGCCGCCTGGAGCCAGGAATACCGCACCATCTACAACGGCGGCACCCTCTCCACCGGCGGCAACCTGGTATTCCAGGGCACGGCGGACGGCCGCGTCACCGCCTACGCGGCGGACAGCGGCAAGCTGCTGTGGGAATCGCCAGCCAACACCGGCGTCATGGCCGGACCGGTGACCTACGAGGTGGATGGCGAGCAATACGTCACCTTCATGGCCGGCTGGGGCGGCACCTTCCCGCTCATCCTCGGCCCGCTGTCGCAGCGCGCCAAGGTGCGGCCGGAAGCGCGGGTGCTCACCTACAAGCTCAACGGCAAGGCCAAGCTGCCCGCGCCGCAGAACCAGCCCCAGGCCCTGCCCAGGCTGCAGCAGCTCACCCTCACCGACGAAGCCGCCCTCGCCCACAGCCGCGGCCTGTTCAACGGCTTCTGCGGCAGCTGCCACGGCCTCAACGCCGTCAGCGGCGGCGTCATCCCCGACCTGCGCTACCTGGATGACGAAAAGCATGCCCAGTTCCAGTCCATCGTCCTCGGCGGCCTGCGCGCCACCAAGGGCATGCCGCCCTTCGCCGGCACCCTCAGCCTCGACCAGGTGGAAGGCATACGCCAGTACCTGATCAAGCGCTCCCACGACTTGCAGAAGGAATTGGAAGCCAGCGCCGCGGCGGGCAGCCCGGCCAAGGCCAGCAAGACGGCCAGCGCCAGCGGCGCCAGGTAAGCGGGCCAAATAAGCGGGCCGGGGCAAACAGCGGGACGCGATCCGGCGGCGTTCATGAGACGCCGCCGGATCGCGGCAGGCCGGGCCTGAGCCTGGCCGGCTCCCGCTCGTTCTTACCCGCCGCCCCGCTCGCCACCACTTCAGCACATCCCCTTTGGTTTCACCCCGGAGCGGCCGGCAGGCCCGCCCCGGTGGACTGCTGCGCGCCTGCCACCCACTCGGCACCACACAAAGACAAAAGCAAGGAGACACACCATGAAAACCACCCTGCGCCTCTGCGGCGTGGCGGCCGCGCTCGCCCTCTGCCTGGGCAGCGCCCGCGCCGACGTCAAACCCTATGGCGGCGACTACGAGGCCGCCCCCGCCGGCACCGACCTCTTCCTCCTTTACTACCAGCATCACGAAGGCGACGAGGCCTATTCCAAGGGCAAGAAGGTGGCGGACGACCTCGGCGTGCGGCTGGACATCGGCCTGCTGCGCTATGTGCACTTCGCCGACTGGAACGGCTACCGCATAGACCCGCAGATCATCGTGCCCTTCGCCCACCAGCGCACCTCGGCGGCGGACACCACCTACGGCGGCCTGGGCGACGTCATCTTCGGCGGCACCCTATGGACGCTGAACGACCCCGAGCGCAAGGAATACCTCGGCTGGTCCGTCTTCATCACCGCCCCCACCGGCAGCCACCGCGACGACGGCTTCGCCGTCAGCGGCGACCGCTGGGCCGCCGACTTCCAGGTCGGCTACGTGCGCCGCCTCGCGCCGAAATGGACGCTGGACCTGATAGGCGAAGTCGAGTTCTACGCCGACCGCCGCTACGACGACGCCCGCCGCGATCCCCTGCTCCAGGGCCACGCCCACCTGCGCTACCACTGGTCCGACGCCACCCAGCTCGCCCTCTCCTACCGCCACAGCTGGGGTGCCCGGGAACGCGCCGATGGCACCACCCTCACCGACCGCCGCGACAACAACAACATGACCGTGGGCTGGGACAGCTGGCTGGCCAGGGACTGGCAGCTGCAATTGCAATACACGCGAGACCTGGAAGTGCGGGAAGGGCTGAAAACGCAGGGGGTGCAGGCCAGGTTGCTGAAGGTGTTTTGAGGCAGCAAAAATAATGCCGGAGGCACTGCGCCGCCGGCATTATTTATTTCAGTTCTCACATTCCTACGCGGATGAAGGCCATCACCTCATCCAATTGGCCAGCACCAGCCAGCCAATGCCAAGCCCCAAGAGAACGAGGAATATCTTCATGCTGGGAGATACCCTCCGTGCCCCTGACTCATCCAGGAATTGCTGCCATAGCGCTTCCTTTTTCTTTCTCGGATCATTCACTGCAATTCCCCAAGAAACGCGCTCGATATTTCACGGCACTAACTTCTGCAAGAAGTCACTTCCCGTCACCCGCCGCCATCCGGGCGGAAAACACTCGATTGAGTGACTCTCCCATCGCACCCGCATCGAAATAGACCTTGCGCTCCTGCCCACTGGGTGACACCGCCGTCCAGATATCGAACATCCTCCCGCCGATATCCCGGGCTACCCGCCCCTTCCTCGCCCAGCTCTTCTGCGCAAATCCGAACCAGTCGTATTCCTCACTGATCATTACGACCTTGTACGCAGTGGCTTCAGTGCGTCCGTCCGCGCCCTCGACCATCGCCTCGAACAAAGCCAGCGCATAGGCCGTGTGATAATTCCGCTCTTCCTGCTTCTGCTCCCTCTCGGCCAGTTGGGCTAACTGAAGATGAATCTCTATGAGCGGAACTTCCTTCACCGGCCCTACAAGCCCCTCGAGCGGAGCCAGCCCGGCCTTCACCGAGGCCATGTCCTCCCCTGCGTCAATGGCCAGCTTCACTTTTCCGAGTGCCTCCCGCAGCTGGTATTCAATTTCCATCGCAGCGAGAGTTCGATGATGGACGACAGCCAACCTTGCCTGCCTGGCGACCGGCAATAGCGTGGAAACAAGCCTGTCGACCTCGGTTTGCGCATGTGCGGTCAGGCAGAAACCAGCAGCCAACAACGAAAGCATGATGCGTAGGAAACGAGGAAGAAGCATTCGCCCAGAAATTCCAAAAGGATAGAACCGCCCGCGGCCATGGCCGGCGAGCATCATTATCAGGTGCCGATTTGCTTCAGGTAGTAGCCAACGCAGAAGGCACTCACAAAAAAAACCCAGCCGGCGTACTGCGTATATCGCGCAAACACGCTGTAGCGAATCTCGTTGTCGCGGTGGTCATAGTGATCCACCACGACCGAAATCAGGTTGGCGCAGGCGCACAGCATGGCGAAGAAGATCAACCAGGCTGAAGAGCCGTGAAAGTGGACACCTTTTCCGCCTTTGGCAGGGACAAAGAGGTCATTCATGTACAGCCCCACAGCGCCATATCCCAGCAGGAAAAGCGAGGCGAGCACGTTCAGCACCCGGGTCTTCGCTGGAATATGGTTAGGCCGGTAGCCACCGGGCGCTGTCTGCGGCGCGGGCTCGGGGACAGGGCCCTCCAGAAGCACCTCGGGCGGAGAGGGAAGCGATGCTTCCAACCCGCGCTTCGCACCGGGCTGCGAGGGGTTCTCCCTCTCCGCGGATGCGATCGACATCAGCACTGCAAGCACTGCTATGGCGACGAAGATGAACAGGAACAACACGCCCATGATGACTTACCAGGGGGATTGCCTATCAGGCAATCGGGGAAAGAAATGGAGTCGGGAGACGCTCAACCCGGATCATTTTCCGGGCTGCCACTTGGCCTGGACCGAGAACAGCCTGACCAGCTTTTGAACACCAGCGTCATCGCATCCTTTCTTCCGCACGGCATCGGCGGTCTTGTTCGAAAGAAATTCGAATTTCTTCGTCATTGCCTCGTCTATCTGCGCCTTCGACCTGTCCGGATAGCGCTTCTGCAACTCGATAGACGCGGAGGTCGACACCACCTGGAAGTTGGCGAGGTAATTCGTCAAGGTAACCTTGTCCGGCTTTGCGCACTCCGCCGCGGCTGCGCCTGCCATGGCGAATTGATCGAATATCTCGAGGACGGACGGCTGGCTTTGAGCCGCCACCACCTGGGGCAGGCAGGTAAGAACACAGCGCCTACTGCGGACATGAAGCGCATTGCAGCCCTTGATTGGGTAAGTGTGCCGGGAGACAAGCCGGGGAACGACGGCTACAGGGCCACCGCAACCCGACGGACAATCATCGACTCAGCGGGCTTGCCGCCAGCGCGCCCTTCTAGCCGTTTTGCATCGAAATTGCCAATCAGCATAACCAACCGCAGCGCCCCGCAGGCCTGAAGAACGTGCGAGGTGTGCAATGCATCACGCCCAGCGAGGGAAAGACCGGGGGTGCATGCGACGGAGAAGCTGCGTGGCGGAAAAGCCCGCGCGCGCCCTTACCACCCAATGTTTGATCCGGCCACCGGCGCCGGACGGCGCAGGGGGAGAGCGATACTCAGGCTGGGAGCGAAACGGGCGCCTCAGACCTGCGCCGTCTCCAAGGCCTCTATCCCCCCGCTGCTCGCCACCACCTCGCCCTCGCACACCACCCGCAGCACGGAGTCCGTGATGAAGCGCTCCCAGTGCGCGAGCGCGTCGGCGTGCTCCATGTCTTCGCCGAGGAAGGCGGAGAGGGTGTGGCGGTTGGAGAGGTAGAAGTAGCCCAGCGAGGCGATCATGATGTAGAGGTCGCGGGCGTTGAGTTCGGCGCGGAAGATGCCCTGGTCGACGCCGCTGGCGAGGATGCGGTCGAGGATGGCGATGGCGGGCGAGGAGTATTCCTGGGCGCGCTCGGACTTGGTGATGTGCTTGCCCTTGAGCAGGTTCTCGTTGTTGAGCAGGCTGATGAGTTCGGGGTTCTTGCGGTAGTAGTTCCAGACGAAGCGCACCACTTCGACCAGGGCTTCGCGGGGGCGCCCGACTTCGAGGTCGAGGGCGCGCTCGGCGACGTCCATGCGGCGGTAGACCTCTTCCAGCACTTCGACGTAGAGCTGTTCCTTGCTGCCGAAGTAGTAGTAGATCATGCGGTCGTAGGAGCGTGCCGCGCGGGAGATCTGTTCGACGCGGCCGCCGGCGAAGCCGTGGCGGGCGAAGATCTTGATGGCGGCCTTGAGGATGTTGTCGCGGGTGGCTTGCGCCGAGCGCTCGCGCACGCCGGTGCGCTCGGCGGCGGGCTTTTTCGCCGTGGTACGGCGCGGCGCCTTCTGGGTGCTCATCCTGGATTTCCTCTGTGGCCTGTTGCCTTTTGCATACCGCGGCCGCTCGTTGCGGCGGCCTTGCGGACCGGTCAGGACTGGCGCGGCCCGCCGGGGTCGCGCAAGCATAGCAGACGGCTCCGCGGCCCCGGCGAGCGGGGCCGCGGCGGCTTACACCGTCAGGTAGGAGCGGCGGACTTCCTCATTGGCGGCGAGTTCGGCCATGGTGCCGGAGAAGCGGATCTGCCCCTTTTCCAGCACGTAGGCACGGTCGGACACCAGTTCGGCGAAGTGCACGTTCTGCTCCGACAGCAGGATGCTGACGCCCTGCGACTTGAGCGCCAGGATCATGTGCGCCATCTGCTCGACGATGACCGGCGCCACCCCTTCCGAGGGCTCGTCCAGCAGCACCAGGTAGGGGTTGCCCATGAGCGTGCGCGACACGGTGAGCATCTGCTGCTCGCCGCCGCTCATGCGGCCGCCGAGGCGGTCCGGCCCCATTTCCTTGAGGTTGGGAAAGAGGTCGTAGAGCTTCTGCGGCGTCCATTCCGGCGCCGGGCTGTCGTCCGGCCAGCGGCGCGCGGCCTGGCGGCCGACTTCCAGGTTCTCGGCGATGGTGAGGTCGGTGAAGATGCGGCGGTCTTCCGGCACGAAGCCCAGGCCCATGCGGGCGATCTGCGACGGGCTGCGGCCGGAGATGTCCTGCCCCATGAGCTTGACCGTGCCCTTGCGGCGTTCGAGCAGGCCCATGAGCGTCTTGAAAGTGGTGGACTTGCCGGCGCCGTTGCGGCCCATCAGCGCCACCACTTCGCCGCGCTTCACCTCGAAGCCGACGTCGAACAGGATGTGGGCGGCGCCGTACCAGGCGTTCAGCCCTTCCACCGTCAGCAGCGTCGGCGGCGGTTCCCTGTGGATCATGCTGCGACCTCCTCTTGGGCGACCGGTTTCTCGAAGGTCTTGCCGGTGCCGAAGTACACCTCCTGCACCTTGGGATGATTGCGGATCTCCTCGCCGGAGCCGGCGGCGATCAGCCGCCCGCGGGCGAGCACGATCATGCGGTCGGCGTAGGCGAAGACGACGTCCATGCTGTGCTCGGTGAACAGCACCGCCAGCTTGCGTTCCACCACCAGGCGCTTGGTGAGCGCCATCAGGTCGTTGCGCTCCTTGGGCGCCATGCCGGCGGTGGGCTCGTCCATCAGCAGCAGCTTGGGATCGTTGGCCAGCGCAATGGCCAGCTCCACCCGCTTGACGTCGCCATAGGCAAGCGCGCTGCACGGGCGGTCGGCGTCGGCCTTCATGCCGACCTGGTCCAGCAATTCCAGCGCCTCGTTGCGGTAAGCGCCGGCGGCGCGCGACCACAGCGAGTACAGCTTGCCGTGGGACGAGATCAGCGCCATCTGCACGTTCTCCACCACGGTGAGCGAGGCGAAGGTCTCGGCGATCTGGAAGGTGCGGCCCACGCCCATCTTCCAGATCTCGCGCGGCTTGAGGCCGACCAGTTCGCGGCCGTCCAGCTTCACCGAGCCGCCGCTGGCGCGCAGTTGGCCGTTCACCATGTTGAAGGTGGTGGACTTGCCGGCGCCGTTGGGGCCGATCAGGGCAAGCAGTTCGCCGGCGGCGACATCGAAGTCGATGCCGTCCACCGCCTTCACGCCGCCGAAGGACTTCTGCAGTCCGCGTATTTGCAGCAGGCTCATCGTGCGGCCTCCCGGTTGGGTTTGAGCTTGACCACCAGGTCGTGGATGAAGCCGGCCAGGCCCTGCGGGAACACCAGCACCAGGAACAGGATGATGCCGCCCAGCAGCGCGCGCCAGTAGTCGGTGGAGCGCGCCACCGTATCCTGCAGCCAGGTGAAGGTGACCGCGCCGACGATGGGGCCGGCCAGCGTCTGCACGCCACCCAGCAGCACCATCACCAGGCCATCCACCGACTTGGTCACCGACAGCACTTCGGGCGAGATGCTGCCCTTGGAATACACGAACAGCGCCCCCGCCGCGCCGGCGAACACGCCGGCGATGACGAAGGCCAGCCACTGGATGCGCTTCACGTCGATGCCGATTGCATCCGCCCGCAGCACCGAGTCGCGCCCGGCGCGCATGGCGTAGCCGAAGGGCGAGAACAGCATGCGGCGCAGCGCGAACAGGCCGACCACCACCAGCACCAGCGTGAGGTAGAAGTACGCGGTGCGGTTGTTGGCCCAGCCCGAGGGCCAGATGCCGATCAGGCCGTTGGAACCGCCGGTGAAGTCATCCCACTGGAAGGCGATGGACCAGGCGATCTGGCCGAAGGCCAGCGTCAGCATGGCCAGATAGACGCCGGACAGGCGCACGCTGAACCAGCCGAACACCACCGCCCCCAGGCCCGCCACCACCGGCGCCAGGATGAGCGCGGCTTCCATCGGCAGCCCGGCGGCCTTCATCAGCAGCGCGGCGCCGTAGGCCCCCAGGCCGAAGTAGGCGGCGTGGCCGAAGGAGTGCATGCCGCCCGGGCCCATGATGAAGTGCAGGCTGGCGGCGAACAGCGCCGCGATCAGCAGATCCACCGACAGCACCAGCGCGTACGGGAACTGGCCCTGCAGCAGCGGCAGCACCGCCATGCCGGCCACCAGCGCCACCGCGAACCAGCGCAGCGACTTGCCCGCCGGGCGCAGCGGCGCTTCCGGCGCACCGCTGTGGCGCGGCGTGCCCTGCGGACGGCCGAACAGGCCCCACGGACGCACCACCAGCACCACCGCCATCACCAGGAACTCCACCACCAGCGTGAGCTTGGAGAAGCTGATGCTGAAGGGGCCGAAGTTCACGTCGCCCAGCCAGATGCAGATGGCCTTGATCTCGGCAATGATCAGCGCGGCGACGAAGGCGCCCGGAATGGAGCCCATGCCGCCCACCACCACCACCACGAAGGCATCGCCGATGCTGAGCATGTCCATGCCCAGGTTGGCCGGCTCGCGCGGCAGCTGCAGCGCGCCGCCGAGGCCGGCGAGCATGGCGCCCAGCGCGAACACGCCGGTGATCAGCCAGGATTGATGCACGCCCAGCGCGGACAGCATCTCGCGGTCCTGCGTCGCCGCGCGCACCAGCGTGCCCCAGCGGGTACGGGTGAGCAGCAGCCACACCAGCGCCAGCACCACCGGGCCGATGACGATCAGGAACAGGTCGTAGGTGGGGAAGTTGCGGCCGAGGATTTCCACCGAGCCTTCCAGCCCCGGCGCGCGGCGGCCGAGCAGGTCTTCCGCGCCCCAGATCCACAGCACGCCGTCCTTGATCACCAGCACCAGGGCGAAGGTGGCAAGCAGCTGGAACAGCTCCGGCGCCTTGTAGATACGGCGCAGCAGCACCATCTCGATCAGCGCGCCGATGAAGCCCACCGCCAGCGCCGAAAACACCAGGGAGAACCAGAAGCCGACGCCGCCCGCCAACCGCTCGGACATGCTGTAGGCGATGTACACCCCCAGCATGTAGAGCGAACCGTGGGCGAAGTTAACGATCCGGGTGACGCCGAAGATCAGCGACAGCCCCGCCGCCACCAGGAACAGCGACGAGGCGCCCGCCAACCCATTCAGCAGTTGGACGAGGAAGGAACTCATTACTTGTCCCCGCGCATCTTCTTCACCTCTTCGTCGCTGGGCTGCACGGTGGCGCCATCGACGTAGCGGTAATCGACCATGATGCCCTTGTCGCCGGTGTTCTTCAGCTTGCCGATGTAGGCGCCCATGGTGGATTGGTTGTCCTGCGGGCGATAGACGATCTCGCCGAAGGGCGTATCCACCTTCAGGCCCTTGAAGGCGGCGATGAGCTTCTCGGTGTCGGTGCCGCCCGCCTTCTTGATGCCGGCCGCCAGCGATTTGATGGCGCTGTAGCCCACCACCGCACCCAGGCGCGGGTAGTCGTTGAACTTGGCCACGTAGGCGGCGCGGAAGGCCTTGTGCTCAGGCGTCTCCAGCGAATCCTGCGGATAACCGCTGACGATCCAGCCATCCGGCGTTTCGCCGCGCAGCGGGTCCAGGTATTCCGGCTCGCCGGTCAGCATGCTGACCACCTGCACGCTCTTGAACAGGCCGCGGGTGTTGCCCTCGCGCACGAACTTGGCGAGATCCGGCCCGAACAGGGTGTTGAAGATCGCATCCGGCTTGGCATCGGCCACCGCCTGCACCACGCTGCCGGCATCCACCTTGCCCAGCGGCGGCGCCTGCTCGATCACGAACTCCACGTCCGGCTGGGCTTGCTTCAGCAGCTTCTTGAAGGTGGCGATGGAGGACTGGCCGAACTCGTAGTTGGGGTAGATCAGCGCCCACTTCTTCTTCTTCAGCTTCGCCGCCTCGGCCGCCAGCATCGCCGTCTGCATGTAGGTGGAGGTGCGCATGCGGTAGGTGTAGCGGTTGCCGTTTTCCCACACGATCTTGTCGGTCAGCGGCTCGGTGCCGAGGTAAAACACCTTGCGCTGCTGGGCGTAGTCCGCCAGCGCCAGGCCGACATGGGATAGGAAGGAGCCGGCGATCAGGTCCACGCCCTCGCGCGACAGCAGCTCGTCCGCCAGGCGCACCGCGTCGCCCGGGTTGGCGTTGTCGTCGCGGGTGATCACTTCCAGCTTCTTGCCATTGACGCCGCCGGCGCCGTTGATTTCGTCCAGCGCCAGGGTCATGCCGCGCTTGTAGGCGTCGAGGAACACCGGCTGCGCCTTGTAGCTGTTGATTTCGCCGATCTTGATCACATCGGCGGCCCAGGCGCTGGCGGAGGCACCGAGAACACCGGTGAGGGCAATGGCGAGGACGGCAGGCTTCAGCTTCATGTTTTTCTCCTGGCTAGTTTCTCTGTTTGGATTGCTGGGGTTGGGGGTGTTGCGGGAAATCGGGTTGAGCCGGGTTGAACATCTCCCCGCCGACCGGACGAGCGGTGGCGTAGCCAGACGGCAGGGAGCGGCCAGCGGCGCGGGAGGCAACGGCCATCAAGCCGCCACCGCATCGCCGCTAAGCGGTCACGCGGCGATCAGGAGCAGGGGAAACGAACCCACGCCCTGCCCGGCCTCGTCCGCATGGGCAGCAGAGGCAAAGGCCGGAACGGAAGCAGGGACGGGGTGGCACGAGGATGCGGCAGCGGGGCCGCCGGCCGGCGCGTGAGGATGCGCGGCACGTATCGTATGGGCCATGGACTACTCCTGTCGGGTGGACCGGCAAGGGCGAAAACCGCCTCGGCTACGGTCCCGTCCGGCTGTGCCGGATCGTCTGTTTTTTCATGTAGTGAGTCTTACATTTTCATGTAGTGCCCATTACATTTTTTGCGCAATCTAGCGCAACGATCCTGCCGATACAACAAGTTTTTTTCACACCGAAACAGTGCATTAGATGCACCAACTTGAAGCCGCGGAAAAGCGCGTGACGCATCGCAATAATTGGCGCAGCGCAGAATTCGGATCGCACGGACCATGCCGCTTCCGCGCCGCATTCCAGTTCAATGGAATATCGCCGGATGCCTTGCCGCTAAAGCCATTGGCAAATGCCGCGCGGCCATGCACTAAAGCCGTGCCTCGACCCGCGCGGACAACCCGCAACGCAGCATGTTTTTCGTACAGTGTTCACTTAACGAAAAAACCGCTGGCACCCATCCTACAAGGCAGGCGGCGACGCCAAGCGCCTGATTCCGCAGCCCAAGCCGAGCGCGGCGCGGACTCCCACCCGGCGGCGCACTGCGGTTAGACTCTGGCCCATCCGGCGCCCAGCCCCACCCGCAGCGACACAGAGCCGGGGGCAAACGCAGCGCCCGCAACCCGGCAACACACTCCTAGACAGGCAGCCTCCCACCCATGCCCAACGGCGAAGACCCCCACTACCACTTCTCGGAACAGGTCGGCCACCTGCTGCGCCGCGCCTACCAGCGCCATATGGCGATCTTCCAGCAGCAGATCCCGGACTCGCAGCTCACCGCCGCCCAGTTCGTGGTGCTGTGCGCCGTGCGCGACAACGGCTCCTGCTCGCTCAGCACCATCGTCGGCGCCAGCGCCATCGACCAGGCCACCGTGCGCGGCATCGTCGAACGCCTGAAAGCGCGCAAGCTGCTCAGCGTCAGCCACGACCCGCTGGACCGCCGCAAGGTGCTGGTCGCCCTCACCCCCGAAGGCCAGGAACTGGTGGTGCGCATGGTGCCCTTCGCCGAGCAGATCACCGAGGCGACCTTCGGCAGCCTGAACCCGGCCGAGCGAGTCGCGCTGCTGTTTTTGCTGCGGAAGATCGGCGGCTTCGACGAAGCCGCGTCGGTGGCGCTGGAGGAAGGCGGCTCCCGGTAGCCAGGCTGCACGACCAGAAACGCAGGATGAGCTGGACAGACCGCTCAGGCGACACGCAGAGCAACAATTTGCCCGGTTTGCTCCCCTCTCGTAGGCGGAAAGAGCGAAGCGCTGCTTCGCCCCCCGGAGTGCCCAGTGGCCGGCAGGTCGCTGGGCCGGGGGCCGAGGAAGAGGGGGCGCGGCGCCCGATCAAGCATAGGCGCCCTGGCGGGCGCGCCCCCTCTCCCCGGCCCTCCCCCACGAGGGGGAGGGAGAAAAACCACGCGGGCGGAACCGCCACGCAGCACGGAGCCTCGCCGAGCACCTGCCACGCTCGTCAGAGCCCCAACAAAGCCATCCGCCCACCGGATCCACCCATCATTCCCGCCCCCAATGGGCACAGTACCTGCTTCGTTCCCCGCTCGAATTCCACCCCGGCCGTACGCCTTCGGTAATACCCGTTGGCGACCACGGCCGCAGCCGCCAGACCACGGGAGTCGCCATGTCGAGATTCGCTGCAGCAGTGCCGGGCCTGCATGCCCACCGCGCCCGCGAACTGTTCTTCGGGCAGGGCGAAACGCCGGAGGGGCTGGTGGATGCAGCCATCCTCGACTCCTGGCGGCGCTGCGCCGACCAGCGCCCAGCCTCGGCACGGGTCGGCTTCAACATCCATGACCGCAGCCGGGTGGAAGAGCTGCGCGGCCGCAATACCCTGCTGATCCGCGACTTCGAAGCCACGCTGGGCCTGTTCGCCCGGGTGCTGCACGAATCCGGCTTCCACCCGGTACTGACCGATGCCGAGGCGGTCACCATCGCCCGCTTCACCGATCCGCGCGAAGCCAGCGGCGCGCTCTACGACGCGCTGCAACTGGGCTGCGACATGTCGGAGCAGGCCATAGGCACCGCGGCGATGAACTGCGCCCTCGCCTGCCAGCGGCCGGTGCAGGTCTTCGGCCATGAGCACTATTTCGAGGCCAACGCCGCCTTCTACTGCGCCGCCGCGCCCATCTTCGATCCGGCCGGGCAGTTGGTCGGCGCGGTGAATCTGACCAAGCACCGCGAGGGCCGCGAGTTCGGCGCCATCAGCCTGGCGGAGAGCTGCGCCAGCGCCATCGAGCACCGTCAGCTGGAACGGCTGCGGGCCCGCCTCACCCTGCGCATGAGCTGGAGCGCCAACGGCGAATCGCGCAACGCCACCGTCGCCTTCGGTGCCGATGGCGAGGTGCTGGGCATGACGCGCGAGGCGCGCCGCATCCTCAACCCGCTGGGCCTGCCGCTGGCCATGCTCAGCTTCGAGAGCGTCTTCGACGGCCAGTACGGCCAGTGGCTGGAGCTGCTCGCCCAGAGCGGCCGGCCGCTGCCGATACGGCTGAACTCCGGCCTGTTCGTGTTCATCGAGACACGCAGCGGCCCCCCCGCGCGGCAGCCGCTCTCCATGCCCCGCGCCACGGCCATCGCCAATGCCGGGCAGGATGCCCCGGAGATGGGCGACCCGGAGTTCGCCGGCCGCTTCCGCATCGCCCTCAAGGCGCTGGACAAGGGCCTGCCGGTGCTGCTGCGCGGCGAGACCGGCAGCGGCAAGGAGGTGGTTGCCCATGCGCTGCACCGCCAGCAGCCGGCCGGCCCCTTCGTCGCCATCAACTGCGCCGCGCTGCCGGAAGCGCTGATCGAATCCGAACTCTTCGGCTACACCGATGGCGCTTTCACCGGCGGCCGCAAGGGCGGCGCCAGCGGCCGCATCGAGGAGGCCGACGGCGGCACCCTCTTCCTCGACGAGATCGGCGACATGCCGCTCGCCCTGCAGGCCCGCCTGTTGCGGGTGCTGGACAGCCGCGAAGTGGCCCGCCTGGGCAGCGGCAAACCACGACCGGTGGAATTCCGCCTGCTGTGCGCCACCCACCAGGACCTGGACACGCTGGTGGCCCAGGGCCGCTTCCGCGCCGATCTGTATTACCGCATCGCCGGCTACACCCTGGCGCTGGCGCCGCTGCGCGAACGCAGCTGCCTGGCGGACCTCTTCGCCACCCTGGTGCGCGACGGCGCCGGCCACCCCGGCGGCCTCGCCCCGGAAGCCACCGCCCTGCTCGCCGCCTACCCCTGGCCGGGCAATGCGCGCGAAGCGCTCAGCGTGCTCAAGCGCGCCGCCCTACTATGCGAGGCGGATGAGGCCATCGGCGCCGACCATGTGCGCTTCGCCCTGCCCCCGGCCACCTTGGTTGCAAGCCAGCCGGTAGCCGCAACCGCGTCCGCAACTGCCGCAGCAGCCATGGCTCCAACCGCCTGCTCCGCCCAGCCCGCAGCCAACGCCCCCCCGACGTCCCTCAGCGCGCTGGAAGAACAGGCCATGGCCGATGCCCTGCGCCTAACCGGCGGCAATCTCTCCCTCGCCGCCGACCACCTGGGCGTCAGCCGTTCCACCCTGCAGCGCCGGGTGCGCGCCAGCGCGCGGCTGAAGCAGCAGCTGGCGGAGAGCCGGGGCTGAGCTTCGCGACAACAAAACCGGCGCCGACCAGCTTGAGAGAGGCACCTGGCCAGACTAGACTAAGCAGGTTCCGGAGGAGTCCCCATGCAATCGGTCAACATGCTGCAGGCCAAGTCTTCGCTGTCCCGCCTCGTGGAGGCCATAGAGCAAGGCGAAGCCCGCGAGATCATCATCGCCCGCAACGGCAAGCCGGCGGCCAAGCTGGTGCCGGTGGGCACCCCGTCGCCAGACAAGCGCATCGGCATTGCCAAAGGCCTGTTCGAGGTGCCAGACGACATCGATGCCCACAACGTCGAAGTCGCTCGCCTTTTCCTCGGCGAAGACGCGAAGTGAATCTGCTGCTGGATACCCACATCGCCTTGTGGGCGATCACAGACAGCCCGCGGCTTTCCGTCACCGCCCGCGAGCTGATTCAATCGCCCAGGGCCGCCATCTGGGTCAGTGTCGCCAGTCTGTGGGAAATTGCCATCAAGCATTCTCTGGCTCGTGGCGACATGCCGATCTCGGGGCAGGAGGCCAGCCGCTATTTCGAGGCCGCGGGCTATCGATTGCTGCCGATAGAAGCCGAACATGCTGTAGCGGTCGAAAAGCTACCCCGCCACCACCAGGACCCTTTCGACCGGCTCATCGTCGCGCAGGCCCTGGTCGAGCCGATGCGACTGCTCACCCATGACGCAGTGCTTGCCCGCTACAGCGACACCATCGCCACCGTCTGAAACGCAAAAAAGCCACCACCCCAGCCTGAGCTGGCGTGGTGGCGGCAAGGCCGGGCGCGGCTGAAGCCATGCGCGCCCGGCGGCCCGTTCCCGCACGGGCATGGGGTCGGCCGGCGGTGGCGTGGCGGCGGACGGGATCACACCTTCAGCCCGGCGGGCCGAACATCCGATCAAGCCGCCGCCGGCCTCCGCCGGCGGCTCAGAGGCGGTACTGCTGCTTCAGCTCCTCGGCGCAGCGCTCTCCGATCACCACGCAGGGCGCCATGGTGTTGCCGGTGGTGATCGCCGGCATGATGGAACCGTCGGCGATGCGCAGCCCTTCCAGCCCATAGACGCGCAGCTTGCCATCCACCACCGACATCTCGTCGCGGCCCATCTTGCAGGTGCAGGTCTCATGGAAGTAAGTGCCGGCGGCGTTGCGGATGAAGCGCTCCAGCTCCTTGCCCTTGAGTTCGCCCGGCATGATCTCGCGCTTGGCATAGGGCTTGAGGTGCTTGGAGTTGCCCAGCTCGCGGCAGATCTCGACCGAGCGGGTGAGCGCCTTGATGTCCTGCTCGGTGGAGAGGAAGTTGGGGTAGATCAGCGGCGGATCTTGCGGGCGCGGGCCGCTGATGGTCATGTGGCCGCGGCTGGTGGGCTGCACGATGGCCGCCGCCAGCACCCAGGCCGCTTTCGGGATGGTGTATTGCTCGCGGGTGACTTCGCTGGTGTAGGGGAATTCCTCCAGGAAGGGCTGCAGGTCGGGGGTCTTCAGCGAAGAATCGCTCTTCCAGAAGAAGGTGAATTCCGCCGAGTTGTTGCGCCCCGGCTCCGGCGTGAAGTACTCCCACATGCAGCCGCCGAGCAGGATGTGATCCTGGAAGTTCTGGCCCACGCCCTCCAGCTTCTGCACCACCGGAATGCCGTGCTTCTTCAGCTCCTTCTCCGGGCCGACGCCGGAAATCATCAGGATGCGCGGGGTGTTGATGGCGCCGGTGGAAAGGATGACCTCGTGTTTCGCCGCGATGGTGTGCACCTTGCCCTCATGCACGAACTCCACGCCGGTGACGCGCTTGCCCTTGAACTTGAGCCGGTTCACATGCGCGCCCAGCAGCACGGTGAGGTTAGCGCGGTCCATGATGGGGTGGATGTAGGCCACCGCCATCGACACCCGGCGGCCGTTCTTGACGATGAGGTTGGGCATGCCGGCGCCGCCCTCGCCTTCCATGATCTCGCCGTTGAGGTCCACCACCTTGGGCATGCCGAAATCGCCCGCCGCCTCGATCAGCGCCGGCGCCACCGGGTTGATCGGCGCCTCCGGCAGCGACAGGTACACCTCGCCGCCCTTGCCGCGCCGCTTGGGGTCAGCCGGGCCTTGCCAGTCTTCGATGCGGCGGTAGATGCCGAGCACCGACTCATAGCTCCACGCCTTTTCGCCGGAGACCTCGGCCCACATGTCCCAGTCGTTCTTGTGGCCGCGCGCCCACACCAGGCCATTCACGCTGGAACCGCCGCCCAGCACCTTGCCCATCGGGAAGGGCGGCGTGCGGCCGTTGAGGGTGGGCGTGGGCTGGCCCTTGAACGCCCAATCGCGTTCGCTGCCGATGTTCTCCGGCCAGCGGGTGCCGTCCATCACCTGCGGCACGTTGTCGGAGCCGCCGGCTTCCAGCAGCAGCACCCGCACGTTGGGGTTGTCCGCCAGCCGGCGGGCCACCGCGCAGCCGGCCGAGCCGGCGCCGCAGACGATGAAGTCGTACTCGGCGGTTAGCGCCGCGCGGTTGGCGGACTGCTGGGCGAAGGCGCGGTCGGCGAAGGCCATCATCGAGGTGGCCGCGGCCATGGTGTAGCCGGCGGCGGTGGCGGCCTTGAGGAACTGGCGGCGGTCGCCGCGGCCGCGCATCAGCGCGGATTCGAGGCGGTTCACCTCCTCGTTGAGTTCGAGGCGGGACTTGTTTTCCTTATCCATGGAGTTTTCCTTGTCGGGGGTTGCGCTTCTCGTTGGGGTCGGGGGAAGGAAGGCGCGGATCGTGTCGCCCGCTGCACTCAGAAAGGATAGGCGGCCGGGCGGGACACCATGGACACCCACTGGCTCTGGGTGAATTCCTCGGCATTCACCGGCCCGCCGAAGCGGCCGCCGTTGCCGGAGGCGCCCATGCCGCCGAAGGGCACGTTGAATTCGGCATTCACCGTCTGGTCGTTGATGTGCACCATGCCGGTCTTCAGCCGCTGCGCAAGTTCCAGGCCACGAGCAAGGTCGCGGGTGTGGATGGCGGCGGAGAGGCCATAGGGCGAGCTGTTCACCAGCGCCACCAGGGCATCGTCGCCAGCGAAAGCGGTGATCGGTGCCACCGGGCCGAAGATCTCGTCGATGAAGGCCGGCATGTCCGGGGTGACGCCACCCAGCACGGTGGCTTCGTAGAACAGGCCCTCGCCCTTGCCTCCAGCCAGCAGGCTGGCGCCGCGCGCCAGGGTGTCGCTGACGATGCCGCCCACCTTGGCGCGCTGCTGGGCGTTGATGAGCGGGCCGAGATGCACCGTTTCGGTGTCCGGGTTGCCCACCCGCAGCGCCTTGGCGTGGCGCGCCAGCGCCTCGGCGTACTGCGCCGCCACCGCTTCGTGCACCAGGTGGCGGCCAGCCTGCATGCAAATCTGGCCCTGATGCAGGAAGGCGCCCCAGGCGCCGTGCGAGGCGGCGGCCTCGATGTCGGCGTCTTCCAGCACGATGAAGGCGTTGTTGCCGCCCAATTCCAATGCCACCTTCTTCAGCATGCCGCCGCAGAGCTCGCCGATGCGCTTGCCCACCGCGGTGGAGCCGGTGAAGGAGATCATGCCGACATGGGCATCGCGCACGATGGCGTCGCCCACGTCCGCCTCGCCCGGCAGCACGCTGAGCACGCCCGCCGGCAGGCCGGCATCGCGGAACAGCTCGGCCAGCAGCAGGCCGCCGCACACCGAGCCTTGCAGCGCCGGCTTCAGCAGCACCGCGTTGCCCAGCGCCAGCGCCGGCGCCAGCGAACGCATCGCCAGCAGCAGCGGGTAGTTCCACGGCGCGATGATGCCGACCACGCCGATCGGCACCCGCGACCACAGGTTGGTCCGGCCCGGCACCGAGGACGGCATGATGTGGCCATGCGGCTGGGCGATCAGCCCGGCGGCGTTGTGCAGTTGCTCGTAGGAGGCGTTCAGCTCCCATTCCGCCTTGGGCAGGATGGAGCCGCACTCGCGCACGTTCCAGCGGTTGAAGGTGTCGCCGCGCTCACGCAGCAGCTCGGCGGCACGACGCATCACCGCCGCGCGCTGGTCGAAGGGCGTCGCCGCCCAGGCGGCTTGCGCCGCAGCGGCGGCTTCGGCGGCAGCGGCCACGTCAGCCGCGGCCGCCAGCCGCAACTCGGCCAGCGTGGCGCCGGTGGCCGGCTCCGCCAGCGCCACCTGCGGGCCGGTGAGCGGGGCGGAATACAGGTGGGCTATGTTCTCTGTCATGGGGTCTTTCCTGTTCTGGTGCGGGAATGGAGTGCGAAGAAGCAGAGCGCGACGGGCGCGCACGGCGGATGAGCGCCCGCCGGCGCCTCAGAAGGCGTAGCCGACGCGCAGGTTCAGCCGGTTCTTCTCCTTGAAGCCGTCGGTGACTTCGATGTCGCGGCCATAGACGAACAGCAGCTGGGTGCGCGGCACGATCTGGTAGCCGAAGCCGACGCTGAACTTGGTGACCATGGCCTGGCCGGTGGTCTCCACCCCATCCACCTTCACCTTGCCCACCCACGAGCGGGCGACGCCGACGCGGAAGTCCAGGTCCGGCCGGATGTGGTAGCGGCCGAAGGCCTGGAACTGGTAGGTCGGGTCCTGCTTCATGGTGGCGCCGGCGCTGCCGTAGTCGGTGTTGTCGCCGTGGAAGGTGACGTCGCCCAGCAGATCGACGGTGAACTTGTCGCCTATGCCCTGGATGTAGCCGAGCTGCAGCGCATAGCGCCAGCGGTTCTCGCCCATGTTCAGCGCTTCGCCGCGGTCGTAGTTGCCGATGGGCACGTAGAGGAAGGGCGTGATGCCGAGGTAGCGGCGGTTCACCGGGTCGTTGATGGTCCACAGCGTGGCCGCCAGCACCGGGTCGGCGAAGCCGCCGTTGCTACCCAGGCTGGAGAAATCGCCCGAGCCGCGCAGGTTGCCGAAGGGGATCAGGATCTGCGGATCGACGATGTAGCCGCCCAGTTCCATGAAGTGGATGAAACGCAGGATGCCGACGTCGCTGCGGAACTTGCCGTTACCGGGCGTCTTGCTGCCGCTGGCGTAGAGGTCTTCACGCTCGGCGTGCTGCATGTAGAGCAGGCCCAGCGTGGTGCCGGCGGGCGCGGCGGTGTAGTCGCCAGCCTCGACATCGATGGCGTGGGCGGGCGTGGCCGCTGCGAGCAGCGAGAACAGCAGCGGCATCAAGCAGGCGAGACGGAAGCCGCGCGATGGCGCCGGCCGGCCGGCCGGCGTTCTCTTCATTGGGGTTGGGCGCATCTTTTTCTTTCCTTCGAGGGGTTGGGGATGCTTTTCCCGGCTGTCGCCGGGGCTGAGCGTTCGAGGCCTCGAAGGGGAAATAGCAACGCCGGTGCCAGTGCGCGGCAACACACCGGCGAGCGCCATGCTGACGGGGACTTCTTCTTTGTTTTCAGATGATTGGATAGCGCTTTTGCGCGACGAAGCCGGAGCGACGCGCGGCGTGGCGGCCGGCGCTGACGCAGCCGGCGGCGGCGGAGCTCAATCTGACCCGGTCAATCTGACGCAGTGGTCTCAGGCCGCGACGCCCGCCCCCCGAGCCGGGGACGGGCTGGCCGGCGTCCAGCCGCTGGGGCTCGCTCAGCCCAGCTCGTCGCAGGTCTCGGTCAGCAGCGCCCGCACCCAGCGCTGGGCCGGCGAGTGGTGGGTGCGCTCGTGCCAGGCGAGCGTCTTGGTGAAGCAAGGGATTTGGTAGGCCGCGCCCACCTCGCCAACCCGCACTACCCCTACCAGGCTGCGCAGGCGCTGAAGAAGGAAAAGCCGTCCTGGGTGCTGCCGGCGCCTTACGCGCACTGGCTGGAACGCTGCCGGATGCAGGGCTGAGGCAGGCCTGCCTGCGGTGATGCCCGAGCGCAACCGCCCGGGCAGCCCCTTGGCCACCGCCGCTCAGGCGGCCTGCAGGCCCGCCAGCGCCTGGGCCAGGCCCGCTTCGATATCCACGCCCTCGTCGCGCTGGCGCACCGCGAACTGGGTGGATTTCTCCAGCACCACCATGCGCACCCGCGCATCCTCGGTGACGTCGTCCATCATCCTGATCGCCACCTCGATGCGGTTCTTGCCATGGTCCGCGCTGGAAGTGGCCTGCTCGACCCGGCTTCCGGCGTCGGCGGCGGTACGGTGCAGGCCCTGGGCAATGTCGCCGATCTCCTTGCTGGAGAGCGCCGAGCGCTCGGCCAGCTTGCGCACCTCGTCCGCCACCACGGCAAAACCGCGGCCACTCTCGCCGGCGCGCGCCGCCTCGATGGCGGCGTTGAGCGCGAGCAGATTGGTCTGGCTGGCGATCTCCTGGATGCTGGAAACGATGTGCTCGATGCGGTTGGACTGCTCCGTCAGCTCGGCGAACACCCGCGCCACCTGGGCGCTGTAGTCGCGCAGCTGGGTCAGCGCGCCATCACTCTCCTGCACCGCGCGGTAGCAGGTGGCGATCTTCTCGGATGCCCGCTCGGCGGCACCGGTGCCGCGCGAGAGGTGCTCGCAGAACTCCACCTGTGAGGCACACAAGGCAGCCAGCCGGCCGCGCAACCCATCCAGCACCCGGTGGCCGGCGCCGGCCGCCGCCTGGGGCACAGCGGCCGCCTTCGCCTCGGCGGCCCGCAAACGCTGCTCCGCTGCGCCCCGCTCCGCCTCGGCCTCTTGCAGCTCGCGCAGCAGCTTGCCGATCGCCCGGGCCGTGCCTTCGGCAACGCTGCCAGGCGCCGCCCGCTGGCCGAGTGCCTGCGCTCCCGCCCAGTCACCGGCAGCCAGGGACGCCCCCAGGGCGGCGGCATCGCCGCGGCTCAAGCCGGCCGGGGCCGCTGCGGCCAGGGCGCGCACCGCGAGCGCGGCGAAACCCAGCGCCGCGGCGGCCCCCGCCGGCACGCCACCGCCCTTGAGTGCCGCATAGGCGGCGGACAACACAGCCAGCGCGAGCAAGGCGCCGTCAGCGTAGCGATACATGGTTTTCTCCTTGTTTTGTCGGGTATTGCGAGGGGTTGGAAAGCCGCACCCCGGCGCCGGGAAACGCCAGGGCTGCAGCAACTCATCGCAAGCCCCGTGCCAGCGGCAGAGGACGAGCATCCGCGTCCAGGAGGGGGAAAGAGTGCGGCAGCCAGACCGCCGCCCGGGTTCCGCGCGAGCGGCTGCCCAGCCACCGCGTTCGCAACGCGGCCGGAGGGGCGGCCACCAGGGCAGTGCATCGCATCCTTGCCGCCTGTGCACCGCCGTGGCCCCCGACGCCCAGACCGGCAGCAAAGATGCAGGCCAGCTGCCATACTCGATCCAGGCGGGCAGCAGCCCGGCTGCGTTGAGCGCCGGCACTTGGCCCGGGCGGCTGCGGCCCAGCCCTTCGCGGCCGGAACTGCAAAAAGCGCAATACTTCTTTGTATAATAGCTATCTTTGCCTAGCGATCCATTCCGTTCTCATGCCCGCCAGTACCAAGCGACCAACCACCGGCACCGCCACCACGAAAGCCGGCGCTAGCTCGGCACGAAAGACGTCCAAGCTCACCGTGTCGCGGCCGGAACTGCTGGTGGACGGTAGCGACGCCGCCTTCCGCGCACTGGTACACGACCTGCTCGCCTTCTCCGCGCGCATCCAGGACATCCGCAACAAGTTCGGCCGCCTGCTGGATCTCTCCGGCACCTCCTACACCATCCTGATGTCCATCGCCCACTTGCAGCATGGCGAGGCCGGCATCAACGCCATTGCCGACCACCTGCACTTCAGCGGCGCTTTCATCACCACCGAGGTGAACAAGCTGGTGAAGGCCGGCCTGGTGGCCAAGGTGACCAACCCCGAAGACCGCCGTCGCGTACGGCTGACGCTGACGCCGGAAGCGCGCACCCAGCTCGACGCCCTCACCGGCATCCAGAGCCCGGTGAACGACATGCTCTTCCCGCTCAGCGCGGAGGAGTTCCAGATGCTGGGGCAGATCATGTCCAAGCTGGTGGTTTCCAGCGACCAGGCGCTGCACCTGGTGGATTACCTCGCCCTGCAGGCAAAGGTCGCCGAGGGCTGACGCCAGCCTCCAACGGAGGCACACCCCGCTTTTCTCCGACACGGGCCGCATCGCGGCCCGTGTGCTTTTGCGCGCCGCAGAAGCCCATCCGCCCATCCCTTTCGCGCCCCGTAAGCGCGGTCTTCCACTATTTGCCGAACAGGCTTGCCTGCCGCTGCAACAGCTTTCTATAATAGCTTCGCAACCAAGCTAAATTTAGAAAATAACGAAGCCGCCACGGCCCGCCGGAGAAGCCCCCGGAAAGCCCTGGCAGCCAGCCCCAGGAGCCGTTTCGTGCAAGCCCCGACAGACCCTCGCGAATTCCGCCATTCCCTGGGGCAGTTCGCCACCGGCATCGCCGTGGTGACCGCCCATGCCGCCGACGGCGAGCACCTGGGGATGACCGTCAACTCCTTCTCTTCCCTCTCGCTCGATCCGCCGCTGGTGCTGTTCAGCCTGATGCGCGGCTCCGGCGGCCTGGCTCGCCTGCTGGCCGCGGATGGCTTTGCAATCAATGTGCTGGGCGCCGGCCAGCGTGAGCTTTCCGATCTGTTCGCCCGGCCGCAGGACGGCCGCTGGGACAAGGTCGCCCACCGCCCCGGCCATGCGCTGGCGCCGCTGCTGGAGGGCGCCCTCGCCCACTTCGAGTGCGGCCACCACTGCCAGTACGAGGGGGGCGACCATGTGATCGTGGTCGGCCGCGTGCTGCGCTTCACCTACGACCCCGCGCCGCCGCCGCTGCTCTATTTCCGCGGCCGCTACCACGGCGTGCAGCACGAGGCCGCGCAGGCCTGAGAACAAGACCGGCGGCTGCAGGCCCCACCGCAGCCGCCCGCTTCCCGCTTCACCCCCATCCCCGAACCAAACCGTCCCCAACGGAGCAGAAATGATCAAGACCGGAAGCCAACACATCGCGGGCCTGAACGATGGCCGCGCCGTCTACATCGATGGCGAGCGCGCCGCCGACGTCACCACCCACCCCGCTTTCCGCAACGCGGTGGCCTCGGTGGGCAAGCTGTTCGACTTCGCCCAGGCCAACCAGGAGCTGATGACTTTCGAGACGCCGGAAGGCGGCCGCGCCAACCGCATCTGGCAACTGCCCTTCAGCTATGAAGACCTGAAGCAGCGCCGCCAGGGCCTGGAAGCCTGGACCGAGTTGCACGGCGGCTTCCTCGGCCGCGCGCCGGACCACGTCGCCTCCTGCATCGCCGGCATGTACATGGGCCTGGAAGTGTTCGAGGCCTACGATCCGAAGCGCGCCGGCGCGCTGGCGGACTACTACAAGTACGCCCGCGACAACGACCTCTACCTCACCTACGTCATCATCAATCCGCAAGCCGACCGCTCCAAGAGCGCCGCCCAGCAGCAGGATCCCTTCCTCTCCGCCGGCGTGGTGGACCGCGACGCCGAGGGCCTGACCATACGCGGCGCCAAGATGCTGGCCACCGGCGGCATCATGGCCGACGAGGTGCTGGTCACCTGCATCCAGCCGCTACAGCCGGGCGACGAAAAATACGCCTTCTCCTTCGCCATCCCGATGAACACCAAGGGCCTGAAGGTGATGTCGCGCAAGTCCTATGAAGCCAGCGCGCCGGATGTGTTCGACAACCCGCTCGCCAGCCGCTTCGACGAGAACGACGCGGTGCTGTTCTTCGACGACGTGAAGGTGCCCTGGGACCGCGTGTTCGTGGTGGACAGCCTGGAGATGTGCCAGAAGCAGTTCCACGCCACTCCGGCCCACGTCTACCAGAACTACCAGGCCATGATCCGGCTGTCGGTGAAGCTGCGCTTCCTCATGGGCATCGCCCGCCGCACCGCCGAGATGAACGGCATCATCGGTTTCCCGCAGGTGCGCGACACCCTGGGCCAGCTGTGCGCCGAGGCGGATATGGTGGATGCCTTCGTGCACGCCATGGAGGCCAAGGGCACCCAGCGCGGCGCCTACTTCGTGCCGGACCGCCACAGCCTCTACGCCGCCCAGGCGCTCACCCAGCAGATGTATCCGCGCCTGGTCACCGCCATGCGCGACCTCGCCGGCGGCGGCCTGATCATGCTGCCGTCCTCGGTGAAGGATTTCGCCAACCCGGAAATCGCCTCCATCATCGAGAAGACCCAGCAGTCGCCGGTGGCCGGCGCGCAGGAGCGGGTGAAGTTCTTCAAGCTCGCCTGGGATGCGCTGGGTTCCGAATTCGCCTCGCGCCACACCCAGTACGAGATGTTCTACGCCGGCGCCACCTTCGTCACCAAGGGCCATTCCTTCCGCACCTACGACTGGGACCGCTCCGCCGGCATCCTGGATCGCATGCTGGCGTCGTACTCGCTGTAACCCCAACCCGAGAGACAGGAGAATCCGAAATGGCAGTGAACAAGCTACACGACGAGTTCCATACCATCGACATGGTGGACGGCTGGGAAACCCCGCCGGGCTACCCGCCGGGCGCCCGCGTCCAGCAGAAGATCCTCGCCGGCGGCCTCGACGTGGAAAACAAGCGCGGCAGCCAGACCCGCCTGCTGCGCTTCGAAGGCGGCGTCTTCACCACCAAGCCCTTCGTGCACGATTACTGGGAAGAAGTGTTCCTGGTCAGCGGCGACCTCACCGTCGGCAACGACGAGAACGGCGAGGGCGGCACCAACTACAAGCCCTTCACCTACGCCTGCCGCCCGCCGGGCGCCTGGCATGGCCCGTTCAAGTCGGAGAACGGCTGCGTGCTGCTGGAAATCCACTACTACGACCCGGTCTGAAGAACCGGTTTCACCGGCACCGCAGTCGCTGTCGAAACCCGCCCTGAGGCGGGTTTTTCATTTGAGCTGCCCCACGGATTTCCTCTTCCAATCCGGCCGTAGCAGGCTCGACACCACGAGAGGAAGAAGGAGGTGAAGCGATCCCAGCCAGGAATACGGCCGAGTTCAAGGAGCAGGCCGCCAAGCGAGCCAATGAGGTCGGCAGCATCAGCCGTGCTGCCGGCGCGTTGGGCGGGCTTGAGCAAAGGCTGCGCAACGGGGACAAGGCGGCGAAGGCAGACCGCTGAATCGAGCCGGTGCATGGCATGGGCCGCGCGACTCGAAACGCGGCGACGAGCGATCTCCTTCAATACATCGCCGTCTTCTGCAACCAGAGCAACCGCCACTCCGGCCTGGGGTCCCTGTCGCCCACCCCGTTCATGCAGAACCGGATCAGCAAGGAATGGCCGCGTGAAGACGGCCGGCTGGAGGGCGGAGAACGTTGGGCACCTCATCGCGTCGCCGTTGCTTCCATGGCGACGCGTTGCTCGGATTCAGGGACCCGCGAGGAGTCCGACCAGCCCGCTCCCAGCGCCTTGTACAGGGCAATGCCTCCTTGCAGCTGCGCCAGTTGGCTGAGGGCCAGCGTATCGCGCGCCTGATTCAGGCTGCGCTGCGCCACCAGCACCGGCAGGTAGGCGCTCAATCCTCGCGTATATAGCTGGCTGGCCTGTTGCAGGGCCTGCTGGCCGTCGGCCACGGCCTTCTGCAATGCGGCTTGCCGCTGGCGTTCGCTGGTCCATGCGGTCAAGGCGTCTTCCACGTCGCGCAGCGCCACACGCACGTCCCGCTCGTAGATGCGCCGCACGGCGTCGGCCTTGGCCTGCGCCGCGGTCACGCCTGCCCGCGTGCGGCCGCCGTCGTAGAGCGAATGGCTGCCCTGCATCGCCGCCGACCACGCCAGGCTGGCGCCGGAGAACAGGTCGTGGATGACGCTGGCGCTGGTACCGATCCCCAGGGGAATGCGGAACCTGGGGAAGCGTGCGGCCTGTGCCACGCCTATCTGCGCGGTGGCGGCAGCCAGGCGCCGTTCGTCCGCGCGCAGGTCGGGCCGTTGGCGAATGACGTCCGAAGGCAGCGACAGCGGCAAATCGGCTGGCATGGGCAACGCGGGCGCGGGCGTGGCGAGGGTGGCATGCCAGTCGCCGGGAAACCCGCCCGTCAGCACGCCTATCGCATGGCTGAAGCGGGCGACGTCCGCATGCAGCAAGGGTGGCTGCGCCTCGGCCATTTCGCGCTCGGCGCGGGCCTGGGTGACATCGGCCAGCGTGCCCAGGCCGCTGCGCTGCGCCTGTTCGGCCAAGCGCTCGGCTTCGGCCAGCGTGCGGATGTTGTCCTGCGCGATGGCCAGGCGCCGTTGCGCAACGCGCAGCCCGGCGTAGTCGGACACCAGCTCGGCCACCAGGCTCACTTGCAGCGCACGATGGTCCTCGGCCAGCGCCTGGATGCCGGCGTCGGCGGCCTCGACCGCGCGGCGCGTGCCGCCGAACAGGTCCAGCTCCCAACCGGCATCGAAGCCCAGGTGCCAGGTTCGCGCCTGCCCGCCGGGCTGCGAGCCGAGTGCCTTGCTGCCCCGTACGGCCTCGCCGGCAACGCCGATCGAGACCTCGGGCAGGGCGGCCGCGCCGATCTGCACGCGCTCGGCGCGGGCCTGGCGCAGGCGTGCCAGGGCGATGTCCAGCTCCTGGTTGTGCGCCAGGGTCTGATCGACCAGGCGGTCGAGCAAGGGGTCCTGGAAAGCGCGCCACCAGGTGCGCAGGCCGTCGTGGTCGTCATCGGACGGGGCGGCGTCGGCCTCGACCCAGTGCGCGGGCACGTCCGGCGCCTGCGCGTGGTAGTCCGGGCCCACGGTGGTGCAGCCGGCCAGGACGGTCAGCAGCGAGACCAGCAGTGCCTGCCGGAGGCGCGGCTGCGTGCGAGGGAGGAATGCATGCATGGCCTCGCCCTCACATCCAGCGGTGCAGCAGCGAGATCAGCCGGCCCTGGGGCGCCGGCGCGCCTGCCGAGGGCGTGACCTCGATGCTGCCGGTCATGCCTACGGCCAGCACAAGCTCATGTGGGACATGCTCGAACTCGACACGCACCGGAATGCGCTGCGCCAGCCGGACCCAGCTGAAGCTGGGTTCCACGCTCGGCAGGCCCTGCGCGTCGGCCTGCTGGTTGCTGTCGGTGATGCCCCGCCCGATGCTCGCCACCCGCCCCGGCAACACCGGGTCGAAGCCCATCAGGCGGATGCGCGCCGCCGCGCCGGGCTGGATGCCGTGCAGCTTGGTTTCCTCGAAATACCCGGTGATCCAGAAGCTGTGCGCGTCGATCACGGCCAGGTTCGGCTGGCCCGCCACCGCGTAGTCGCCTTTGTTCAAGCGCAGGTGCGTGACGTAGCCTTCGGTCGGCGCCCGCAGCTCGGTGCGCGCCAGGTCCAGCTTCGCCCTGTCCACGGCGACCTGCGCACTGCGCAGTTCGGCCTGGGCGATGGCCATCGCCTGGTTCGCCCGCTGGATGTCCTCGGCGGGCACCAGGCTTTCCATGCCGCGGCGGCGCCGCGCCTCCTCGGTCTTCTGTCGCCAGGACACCTCGGCCGCTGCCAGCTGCGCCTCGGCCTGGGCCAATGCCAGCGCGAAGCCAGCCTTGTCGATGCGGTAGAGCACATCGCCCTGCTTGACGTATTGATCGTCGGTGACCGAAACCTCGGCGACGGTGCCTGACACCTCGGGGGCGATGCGCACGATCTGCGCGCTGACACGGCCATCGCGGGTCCAGGGCGCGACGACGTAGGCGCGCCACAGCGCGCTGGCCAGGAATACGGCAGCGACGGCCACCGCGAGGGTGAATCCTGCCCGTAGCAGCGGCTTGGCGGGGAAAGAGCGTTCAGACATAAAGCACCAGAAGGGAAACGAGGCAGAGGGAAACGGCGAACTCGAACAGGCCTGGATGCCACACCCAGCGCAGCACCCCGCTGCGCGCGAGCACGAAGCGCAGGCCCAGGTAGACGGGCAGGGCCAGGCAGGCGTAGGCGAAGAAGGGCGGCAGGTAGATGCCGGCCAACGAGAACTCACTGAGCATGGGCGTGACCTCCAGAGGTCGGTGCGACGGCATCCGAGTGGCGCTCCAGCAACGCGGCGATGTCGTGCAACACCACCGTCACGCGCCGCACGTCATCCATCGCGGCGTGGGAGCGCGCCGGCAAACGCGCCAGGCAAGTCGCCGCGCGACGGGCATGGCGCGCGGCCCGAGCGGGATCGCCGGCCAACTGGCGCATATGACGCAGCGGGCGCGCCACCACGCGCGGCCATTCGGCATCCAGTTGCGCCTCGCGCAGCCAGCGTCGCAGGCGCAGGACTTCCCGGCCCAGATGCAGGCTGCTCAACGCCTGGGCGATGGCACGATCCATCGCCTGCGGCTGCGTCCTGAGCAAGGCCCCGAGTTGCGCGATGCGATGCTGCTGGCGCCATTGCCAGGCTTGCGCATCGGCCGGCTCGCCGCGCAAGGTGCCCAGCGCCGCGTTGCGGATGCGTTGGTGCAAGCGCGTGGCGTCGCGCGCCCCGTTGCGCGGCAGCACGATCCTGAAGCCCAGCAGCGTGAAACACGTCGCCAGGATCCAGGCCACGGCGCCATTGAGGAACAGCGCGAAGTCGTAGCGCATCGGGTTGTCCGCCGCCGCAAGCGTGGTGAACGCCACCAGATAGGCCACACCCGCCAAGGCATGACGCGGCATCGTGGTGGCATACACGCCGGGCAGCCAGAACAGGCTCAGGATCACCAGCAGCAGCGGCAGGCCTGAGACGTGCGGCAGCACGATGAAGGTGCACAGGAAGGCCATCGCCACGGCGGCCACCGTGCCCTTGATGAATTCGACCGCACCCAGCGCGGGATTGGGCGCGGTGGACAGCAGCGCGCAAGCCGCCGCCAAGCCCGCCAGCATCATGTTGCCTTCCGTCCAGCCGGTGGCGATCCAGAAGGCGCCGCCCATCAGCACGGTCAGCAGGGCGCGTACGCCGTTCTGGAAAGCCGCCACCGTGTCGCGGTGGAAGGGCACGGACAGGCGCGCCGGCGTCGGCCTGGGTTGGTGGAAACGTTCGATGCCTTCGAGGGCTTGCCGGTAATCGTCGAGTTGCTCGATCAAGCGATCGCCCGCGATCATCAGCGCGGCCTGCCCGGCGGCATCGTCCACCGAGGTGGCGGTGAGCGCTGCCACCAGCCGGGCGCGCAACTCGGCCAGCCGCAGGATGGCAAGCGCCCTTCCGGCCGGGCCTGGTTCCCGCTCCAGCACCTGCCCGACCTCCCGCCATGTCTGTTCCCAGCCCGGCTGCAACGCACTCAGCGCACCGGCGCCGCGTTCGCGCATGGGCGGCGCACCGCCCACCAGGGCGGAAAACAGCGACACCATCGTGTGTCGCACCGTGCCGGCTCGGTGGGCCAGGTCGGCGGACTCGGCCTTGCCCAGCGCCAACAGATCGTCCACGCCATACACCTCGGTGATGAGCGAGCGCCGTGCGGCATCCAGGGGCTGGGCGCCCGGTTCCGCGCCGCCCTGGATGGCCTGGTGATGCGTCGCCAGCACGCCTGCCGTGGCGGCCGCGAGGCGGTCGAGCAGCGCGGCCAGGCGGCTGTGCACGCTGCGGCTGCTGAACAGGGCCGAGACCAGCGCCAGGCAGACCACGCCGATCAGCACGGATGCGCCGCGCCCCATCACCTGGTCGAAGGTGAGTTCCGGGTGCTGCATGGCGCCGTAGGCCGCCAGGCCCACGGTGTAGCCCGCCAGCGTGGCGCCATAGGCCCGGAAGTGACGCAGCAGCGTCATGCCCACCACGCAAACGCCCAGCCACACGCCGAAACCGAGCAGGAACAGCCAGGGCATCTGGCCGCAGGCGCTCATCAGCACGAAGGCCGCCAGCATGCCGACCAGCGTGCCCAGCACCCGCCACACCCCCTTGCCGATCACACCGCCCTGGACGGGGTTGATGACGAGCAGCACGCTGGAAGCCGCCGCGTAGGGCGCATGCAGTTCCAGCAAATAGGCCACCACCAAAGCGAGGCAGGCGGCCAGGATGGAACGCATCACATAAGTCGCGCGCGGCGTCGTCAGATCGAGATAAGGCAGCCCACGCGCAAGCTCCTCCCGAAACCGGGAAAGGCGTGGAGAGACGCACAAATCCGCGTCTGGTGCGTTCGTCGAATGCACGATGCAGCCCTTCTACAGTGATCGATACGCATCACTGTAGGGAGGCCGAATCATTCCAAAAAGTGAATTTATTGCAATCTAACGATTGCACGATACGCACGCATGGCGGCGAACGCGCCGCTATGACTTGGCGCGCTTCGCCGCCTGCGCCTGGCTCTCGTTGCAGAGCATGTGAATGGTCCGCCGCAGCCATTGATGGGCCGGGTCGCCCTCCAGGCGCGGGTGCCAGGCCTGCGTCAGCAGCACCGTTTCCAGCGGTATCGGCAGGTCGAACAGGCGAATGTGCAGGCCCGCAGCCAGCGCGGTGCTGGCCAGATGCCGGGGCAAGGGCAACAGCAGATCCGAATCCTGCAATGCGAACAATGCGGTGTACGGATTGGGCACCACCAGGGCGACATGCCGGCGCAGTCCCTGCGCTTCCAGCGCGGCATCGACGGGCCCGGCGGCCCTGCCGCGCCGCGAGACGTTGATGTGCTCCCAGTGCGTGAGGCGTTCGGGCGTGATCTCCTCGTCGAAGATCGGATGGTGGGCGCGCGCGACGCCCACGAACGTGGTGGTGAACAGTGACTGCACGCGGATCTCCGGCCCCAGCTTGCGCGAGGCGCTGATGAACAGGTCGATGCGGCCGCTGCGCAGCGCCTCTTCGTCCACGTCGTCTTCCTCCGGCGAAAAGCGCAGCATCGCCCGCGGCATTTCCCGCGCCATCGCATCCAGCAGATAGCCCAGATGGATGCTCACGAACTCATCGGTGGCGCGGACGTTGAAGCGCCGGTCCAGCGATTTCAGGTCGATCTCGGCACTGGAGGCGAACACTTGCGAGGCCTGCTCGACCGCCACCCGTACCTGTTCGCGCAGTGCCAGCGCCTTGGGCGTGGGCATGAGTTTGCGGCCGACCTGGACGAACACCGGGTCGCCCAGCGCCTCCCGGATGCGGCTCAAGGTGCGGCTCATCGCCGGCGCGCTCAGATGCATGCGGCGCGCGGCGCCGATGACGCTGCCCTCCTCCAGCAGCGCATCCAGCGCCAGCAGGAGATTGAGATCGGGACGTGGCATGGCGGCCCCTCTTTGGATTTACCTTAATGCAATCATAGGTTCTTTTGAATAACGACAAAAACATGCAATGGAGAGCCCCCGCGGCCATTGCATGTTTCCCATACCCCTCCACGGCTGGGTACCGCCGCACGATCTGCAGCCCAGCCGCTGCGGCACCAGAACGTTGAGCCGCCAGGCCTGAACGCGAAGCAGCGCACCGCGTCCGGCGGACAATGAAAAACGCGCTCCGGGGAGCGCGTTTTCGTTTGCTGCGACAGGAGCAGGAATTACTGCTTGGGCACGCGGCGGTCCAGCAACGTCCATTCGCCCTTCTTCACTTCGAGGATGTAGATGGGCTTCACCGCATCGCCGTCGGCGTCGAAGGTGATGCCGCCTTCCAGCGCCGGGAAGTCCTTCAACTTGACCAACTCGTCGCGGATCACCTTGCGCTCGTCGGCCAGCTTGTCGGCGGCGCCGCCGACCTTGCCGTTGCGCATGGCTTCGGCATACAGGTAGACGATGTCGTAGCTCGCCGCGTCCATCTGGTTGGGCACGGTGCGGGTCAGGCCGGCGGCCTTGGCGCGGGTGGAGAACTCGGCGGTGAACTTCTTCGCCTTGTCGTCGTAGTCCTTGAAGAAGGTGGTGCCTATGGTCATGGTCTCGCCGGCGCCGTCCATGCGTTGCGGCAGGTCGGGGTCGGCGATGGTGGTACCGCCGATGAGGCGGGCCTGCACGCCCTGCCGCTTCATTTCCTTGGCCAGGTTGATGGCGGCTTCCGGCGGTGCGCCGACGCCGATCACGTCAGGCTTGATGGCAACCAGACGAGACACTTGCGGCGACAGGTCGAAGGCCTTGTACTGGAAATCCACTTCGCCCTTCACCGGGATCTTGTATTCGCCGAACAGCTTGGGGAACACCGCGGTGCCCATGGACTTGGACACGGTGTCGTCGGTGGCGTAGGCGATGGCGCCGGTAGCGTGCGGCAAGCCCTTCTCCTTGATGGAGGTGAGCACTTCGTTCACCACCCGGCCTTCGTCGGTGGTGTTGCGGAAGCCGAAGCTGAAGCCCTTGCCCAGGCCGGGCGCGGAGGAGCTCATCGCCATCTGGGCAATGCCCAGGCGCTCGCCCACCGGGAAGGAAACCTTCACCTCGCTGGAGCTGAAGGGGCCGATGATGGCCAGCGCCTTGTCGTCCTCGGCGAAGCGGCGCACCGCCAGCGTGGCTTGCTTGGGATCGCCGCCGGTATCGAACTTCACCACCTTGATCTGCTTGCCATTGACGCCGCCAGCCTTGTTGATTTCCTCGACCGCCATGTCCACCGCAATCTCGTTGGTATTGGCGAGGCTCACGTAGGGGCCGGTCTTGGCCATCGCCAGGCCGAGGACGAGGTCGGCGGCATGCGCCACGGTCGCACCGAACATCGAGACCGCGGCCAGGGCCAGGGTCGCTTTTCTCATTTGCAGCATGGGGAACACCTCTCTGTTAGTCCAACAAGTCCAACACACCGAAGAAAGCGGCAGCCCGTGGGGGAGCGGGCTGCGCGTCCGTCACCCGTGCGCGCCATCGCCGGCACGTCCGAGGTAGGCCTCCTGCAGGCGCGGGTCGGCCGCCAGCACCGCCGGCTCGCCCGCCATCACCACCTGTCCGAGTTCGAGCACCGCCGCGTAGTGGGCGTTGGCCAGCGCCTTGCCGGTGTTCTGTTCCACCAGCAGCACGGTGAGGCCGTCGCGGTTGATCTCGCGCAGCAGTTCGAAGAGCTTGGAAACGAACAGCGGCGAGAGGCCCAGCGAGGGTTCGTCCAGCATGATCAGGCGCGGCCTGGCCAGCAGCGCGCGGCCGATGGCCAGCATCTGCTGCTCGCCGCCGGACAGGCAGGCGGCGGCCATGTGGCGGCGCTCGGCGAGGTTGGGGAAGCGGGCGTAGATAGCGTCCAGCTCCTGCTTCACCGCCGCGTGATCCTTGCGCAGGTGCGCGCCGAGGAGCAGGTTCTCCTCGATGGTCATGGTGATGAGGATGCGGCGGCCTTCCGGCACCAGCACGATGCCGCGCGCCACCCGCTCGCTGGGGCTGGCCAGGGTGATGTCGTCGCGGCCGAGCAGGATCTGGCCGTCCCTGGGCTTGACCATGCCGAGGATGGCGTTGAGCAGCGTGCTCTTGCCGGCGCCGTTGGCGCCCAGCACGGTGACGATCTTGCCTTCCTCGACCTTGAGGTTGACCTTGCGCAGCGCCTCGTTGCGGCCGTAGGCGACGCTGAGATTCAGGATTTCCAGCATGTCATTCTTCCTCGCTGCCCAGGTAGGCCTCGCGCACCTGCGGCACCTGGCGCACTTCGTCCAGCGTGCCCTCGGCGATCTTGCGGCCGAAGTTGAGCACCACCACGTGCTCGCAGATCTCGCCAACGAAGGGCATGTCGTGCTCCACCACCAGCAGGCTGGTGCCACGGCTGGCGAGCAGGCGCAGATGGGCGAGCAGATCCTGGGTTTCGGTGGGGTTGAGGCCGGCGGCCGGTTCGTCCAGCAGCAGCAGCGAGGGGCTGGCCAGCGTCGCCCGCACCAGGTCGATGCGCTTGCGGATGCCGTAGGCCAGCGCGCCCACCGTCTGCTGGGCGTAGGCGCCCAGGCCGCATTCGTCCAGCGCCTGCTGCGCCTCCTTCCACCAGCGGTGTTTCGGCATCAGGCGGAAGGGGCTGAACAGCGCGCCCAGGCCCTGCGCCCGCACGTGCTGGCCGATCAGCAGGTTCTCGATCACCGTCAGGTGCTGCATCAGGCGGATGTTCTGGAAGCTGCGCGCCACGCCGGCATGAATGCGGCGGCGGGAAGGCACGCCGGTGATGTCCCGGCCATTCACCAGCACCGTGCCGGCGGTGGGCGTATAAACGCCGGACACCAGGTTGAACACCGTGGTCTTGCCCGCGCCGTTGGGGCCGATCAGCGCGGTGGCCTTGCCGCGCGGGGCGGCGAAGCTGAGGTCGCCGATCACCTCCAGGCCGCCGAAGGATTTCGACAGGCCGCGCACTTCCAACGCGTAGTCACCGGCCGCAGAACCAGCCATCGCGCCGGCATTGCCCAGGGTTGCCGTCGCGCTCATTGCTGCACTCCTTGCTTGCGGCCGCCCAGGCTGCGCAGCAGGGAGGCGGTGAGCAGCCCCTGCGGACGCAGCAGCATCATCAGGATGATGAGCGCGGCGAAGATCACGTAGCGCCACTGGTCGCTGGCCCGCAGCGCTTCCGGCAGCAGGGTGAAGAACACCGCGCCCACCAGCGGCCCGAGCACCGTCTGCGTACCGCCCAGCAGCACGTAGAGCACGGTGAACACGCTCAGCAGCACGTTGAAGTGCTGGGCTTCGATGAAGCTGTAATGGTGGCCGTAGAGCGCGCCGCCGAAGCCGGCGACCATGGCGCCGATGGCGAAGGCGGAGATCTGCATGCCGCGCACGTTCACGCCCATCAGGTCGGTCACCGTGGCGTCGTTCTTGATCGCGGTGAGGTAGAGCCCATAGCGGGTGCGGGACAGGAACACCATCAGCAGCACCACGCCGGCGGCGCAGGCCACCACCACCATGGGCGACACGTATTCGCTCACCGGGTAACCGGCGGCCGCGCCCACCACTTCGAGGTTGAGGAATACCGCGGCGATGATCTGCCCCAGCGCGAAGGTCGCCAGCGCCAGGTAGATGCCGTGGGTGCGCAGCACCGGCACCGCCACCACCGTCGCCAGCAGGCAGGAGGCGAGCGCGCCGGCCGGCACGCTGGCCAGCATGGACCAGCCCAGCTCGTTGCTGAGGTAGGCCGAGGTGTAGGCGCCTATCGCCATGAAACCGGCGATGCCAAGGTTGAGCTGGCCGGCCGCCATCGGCAGATAGACCGAATAGGCCGCGATGACGTTGAAGGCCAGGAAGACGAGAACGCCGGTCTGGTAGCCGCTCATTACAGTTTCTCCCGCGAGATCGGACGGCCCAGCAGGCCGGCGGGGCGCACGATCAGCACCAGCAGCAGGAAGCCGTACACCAGGATGTTCACCACGTCGGCGCCGAAGAAGTAGATCGACAGCACCTCCACCAGGCCGATGAGCAGGCCGCCGACGATGGCGCCCCAGATCGACCCCATGCCGCCGACGATCATCGCCGCCACGCCCTTGAAGCCAATGTTCTCGCCCATGAAGGGCGACACCTGCAGGTAGTTGAGCGCGAACAGGATGCCGCCGAGGGCGGTGAACACCGCGCTGAAGACGAAGACACAGGGCACCAGGCGGGCGAGGTTGATGCCGAGGATTTCCGCGGTGTCGCGGTTCTCGGCGATGGCGCGCAGGCGGCGGCCGGTGTTGGTGGTCTTGAGGAACCAGGACAGCCACAGCACCACGCCGACCGCGATCAGGAAGCTGATGAGCTGGGCGGTGCCGATGATGAGGCCGCCGAAGCGCAGGTTGAAGTCGGGAATCAGCGCCGGGAAGGACTGCTGGTCCGAGCCCCACTTCACGATCACCAGGTTCTCCATCAGCACCAGGAAACCCAGCGAGCTCACCAGCGGCAGCTCCGGATCGGCGTTGCGCATGGGCTTGTAGGAGAGTTGCTCCACCAGCAGCGACACCGCGGCGGCGGCCAGCAGCGCCGCCAGCATCGCCAGGCTCCAGTGCCAGCCGGCGCCCAGCAGCGCCCAGGTCAGCACGCCGCCGAGCATGAACAACCCCGGCAGGGAGAAGTTGAGGAAGTTCAGGATGCCTATGGCGAGCGTGAAGGAGACGGCGATCAAGACATAGATGCCCCCCAACATCAGCCCGTTAATCAGCTGTTGCCAGATCATACGATCCTCTCTCTGCGGGGAGCCGGTGCAGCGTCGAGGCTGCCCTTTTCCACCAGGGTGACTAACTTAATTTGCTTTATTGCAAAGCTATTTTTCCGTAACTATATCCGGGGAAAAGCCTCGGAGGAAAGGGGTAATACGCTTTTTTTGCCCGGCCCCGGCACGCCAGCCGGGAGCGCCCTTTTTTGGGGCGATAGCGCGTTTTCCTGGCCTCAATCCGGTGCATGCCAAAAGGGTTTTCCGGTCGATTCCAGCCGCTGTCTCGACAGGACGAAGCAGGCAAGACCCCACCACTGAAGCAGTCTTTTGCACCGCAACAATGGCGGGATCAAAAGCCTTTCCGATCAAGGCGTTCAAGGGCCCACGAACGACGCCGATGGCATTAACTCCGCCCCAGCTGCGGCCTGGACACCCCTGTCTTATATAAGTGTTTTCCACAGTGCGGATGTTCACACTGCCCGCGCGCCATTGATGGGCAAATAATCCGCGGCTCCTGTAGAGGAGACATCCGTGGTCAAGAAAGCGATCTATCGTTCCCTGTACTTTCAGGTCATCGTCGCCATTACGATCGGCGTGCTGCTGGGGCACTTCTATCCGGAGACCGGCACCGCCATGAAGCCGCTCGGCGACGGCTTCATCAAGCTCATCAAGATGATCATCGCCCCGATCATCTTCTGCACCGTGGTCGTCGGCATCGCCGGCATGGAAGACATGAAGAAGGTGGGCAAGACGGGCGGCCTCGCCCTGCTCTACTTCGAAGTGGTCAGCTCCATCGCCCTCATCGTCGGCCTCATCATCGTCAACGTGGTGAAGCCCGGCGCCGGCATGAACATCGACCCGGCCTCGCTGGATACCAAGGCCATCGCCTCCTACACCGCGCCGGGCGCGATGCAGAGCACCACCGACTTCCTGCTGCATGTGATTCCCAGCACGGTGGTGGATGCCTTCGCCAAGGGCGAGATCCTGCAGGTGCTGCTGTTCTCGGTGATGTTCGGCTTCGCCCTGCACCGCTTCGGCGGCCGCGGCACCCTGGTGTTCGACTTCATCGAGAAGTTCTCCCACGTGCTGTTCGGCATCGTCGGCTACATCATGAAGGTGGCCCCGATCGGTGCCTTCGGCGCGATGGCCTTCACCATCGGCAAGTACGGCGTCGGCACGCTGGCCGAGCTGGGCAAGCTGATGGCGACCTTCTACCTCACCTGCCTGGTCTTCATCTTCGGCGTGCTGGGCACCATCGCCCGCAGCCACGGCTTCTCGGTGTGGAAGCTGATCCGCTACATCAAGGAAGAGCTGCTGATCGTGCTCGGCACCTCGTCCTCCGAATCGGCGCTGCCGCGCATCATGGCCAAGATGGAGAACCTGGGCTGCAACAAGTCCACCGTTGGCCTGGTGATCCCCACCGGCTACTCCTTCAACCTCGACGGCACCTCCATCTACCTGACGATGGCGGCGGTGTTCATCGCCCAAGCCACCAACACGCCGATGGACATCACCCAGCAGGTCACCCTGCTGCTGGTGCTGCTGCTGACCTCCAAGGGCGCGGCGGGCGTGACCGGCAGCGGCTTCATCGTACTGGCGGCGACGCTGTCGGCGGTGGGCGGCATTCCGGTGGCCGGCCTGGCGCTGATCCTGGGCATAGACCGCTTCATGTCCGAAGCCCGCGCGCTGACCAACCTGATCGGCAACAGCGTGGCCACCATCGTCGTCGCCAAGTGGTGCAAGGAGCTGGACGAAGAGCGCCTGCAGGCCCACCTGAACAACGAGACCGAGGAAGAAGCCAGCTCGCCGGAAATGATCGTGCTCGACGCCGAGGAGTCCCACATGAACGTGGTGCGCCCGGAAGCCCGCTCGGCCTGAGCCCGCCCTCTACCCGATATCGACCCCGGAGTCGGCCCCGCGGCGCGCAAGCCCGCGGGGCCGATTTTCATTCGGGGCGGGATCCGGCACGCGCAGGCCGGAGCATGCCGCCGGCTGCTGGCTACCAATTAGCGCGCCCGCTCGCTCGCGCCCGCCTGGGCATCACACCCCGCCCACGACACCTCGGCAAAAGCCTCGGCCAGGAAGTCCAGCAGCACCCGCACCTTCAACGACAGGTGCTTGCGCGAGGGGTAGACCGCGTAGATGCCCAGTTCCGGCGGCGGGTAGTCCGGCAGCACCGGCACCAGGCGGCCGGCGTGCAGGTCTTCGCCGATGAGGAAGGTCGGCAGCAGGGCGATGCCCTGGCCGGCCAGCGCCGCGGCACGGCAGGTGTCGCCGTTGTTGGCGCGCAGCCGCGGCCGCGTCAGCGCTTCCTCCTCGACACCATCGCGCCGCGTCAACCGCCACAGGTCGCCGAACTGGGAGTAGCTGTAACCGATCACCGCATGCCGGGTGACATCCGCCAGCCGCTTCAAGTGACCGTGCTCGGCGAGGTATTCCGGCGAAGCGCAGAACAGCACCCGGGTGCTCGCCAGCCGGCGCGACACCAGCGAAGAGTCCGCCATGCGGGTGATGCGCACCGCCAGGTCGTAGCCCTCCTCCACCAGGTCCACCAGGCGGTCGTTCAGCGATACGTCCAGTTCGATGCCGGGATAGCGCGCGAGGAATTTGCCCCATAGCGGCGCCAGGTGCCTGAGGCCGAAGGAGAAAGGCACGTTCACCCTCAGCTGGCCGACCGGCTGGCCGGTGACCGCGCCGACCGCGCCATCCGCCTCCTCCACGTCGGCCAGGATCTGCTTGCTGCGGGCGTAGTAGGCGCGGCCGGCCTCGGTGAGCGACAGGCGGCGGGTGGTCCGCTGCAGCAGGCGGGCGCCCAGCCGGGCTTCCAGCTCCTGTACGCTGCGGGACACCGCCGCCTTGGAGACACGCAGGCTTTCGCCCGCGCCCACAAAGCTGCCGGCCTCAACCACGGCAACGAAGGTTTCCATCTCACGGAATCTGTCCATGCGTGAGATTGTTCGCCCTCGCTTTACAGTCTGTCAAATCGACGCCGGTTTATCTCACCCACGCAAGGCAATAAAGTAGCGACTGTCCGCAGCGCCTTTCCTATGCTGCCTAGAACACGGACACCCACGGAGACCCCACCATGTCCGCCCCAGCCCTTCCCAGCCTGTTCATCTCGCACGGATCACCGATGTTCGCCCTGCTGCCCGGCATTGCCGGCCCAGCCTTGCGCCAGCTGGGTGAAACCCTGCCGCGGCCGCGCGCCATCGTGGTCATGTCGCCGCACTGGATGACGCGCAGCCCGGAAGTGCTGTCCGGACCGGCGCCGGAAACCATCCATGACTTCGGCGGCTTCCCGGCCGAGCTGTACACCCTGTCCTACCCGGCTCCGGGCGCGCCCGGCGTGGCGGCGGAGGTCATCGGCCTGCTCGGCCGCCACGGCATCCCGGCAGTGGCCAACGACCGCGCCGGCCGCGACCACGGTGCCTGGGTGCCGCTGATGCACCTCTACCCGGAGGCCGACATCCCGCTGCTGCAGGTGGCGCAGCCGGCCACCCGCTCGCCGGAGGTGGTGCTCGAGTTCGGCCGTGCGCTGGCGCCGCTGCGCGAGCAGGGCGTGCTCCTGATCGGCTCCGGCAGCCTCACCCACAACCTGTACGAGCTGCGCCGCGGCGACGAGCATGCGGATGCCTACGCCACCGCGTTCGCCGACTGGATCTGGAACGCAATCGAGGCCGGCGACATCGAAGCCTTGCTCGACTACCGCAGGCAGGCGCCGGAAGCAGTCCGCGCCCACCCGACCGACGAGCACCTGCTGCCGCTGTACTTCGCCATCGGCGCGGCCGGCAAGGATTGGCAGCAGGCGGCGCGCATCGACGGCGGCGTCACCAACGGCGTGCTGTCCATGGACAGTTTCGCCTTCGGCAGCCACGCCACCGCCGGCAGCGAAGCCGCGCCGCTGGCGGCCTGAGCCCCACCCCAAACAAGGACAAACATGAACAGC
>NZ_WUEI01000220.1 GCF_012911025.1 Azoarcus sp. TTM-91
ATACCCTTCCCCGGCCAGCCCCAACGCGGCCCGGGCCGCTCCCCGCAGCGGCAGACGCTCATCGGTGACGAGATACACCGGCAGCCCCGCCGCCAGCGCCGCATGCGGCCCCTTGTCGCGGAAGGCAGCGAGGAAGCGCTGGGTGGCCGTGCCGGGCAGCACCCGGGGGCCGATGCCGCCGGTGAGGAACACGCCGCCGCGGGCCAGCACACTCAGCGCATGGTCGCCGCTTGCCGCGCCATAGGCGTCGACGAACAGCTCCACCGCCTCACGCGCCTGCGGATCGCCCGCCTGCGCCCGTTCCCATACCGCGTCGCCACGGCCGGCGCCGTTGGCGGCGGGGACGCTGTCCGACGTGGTTTGCGCGGGGCGTTCGCCGCCCTGGGACAGCAGCCACTCGTAGGTGCGCGCCAGCCCGGGGCCGGACACCACATGCTCCGCGCTGACGCGGCCGAAGCGCCTCTGCAGGTGCTGCCACAGCCGCGCCTGCTGCGCGTCCCGCGGGGCGAAGCCGACGTGGCCGCCTTCGCCCGGCAGCACCCGCAGCGCGTCGCCGGGCAGGCGGAAGGCCACCCCCAGGCCGGAGCCGGCGCCTATCACCAGTTGGGGCGCCACCGCATCCGGCTCGCCCTCCTGCAGCGTCAGCCGGCCCTCCGGCGGCAGGTCGCCTATGCCCCAGGCGCTGGCCTCGAAGTCGTTGAGCAGGCAGGCCGGCGCGCCGCCCAGCAGGGCGCGCAGGGCCTTGCCGCCGATCTGCCAGTCCAGGTTCGTCATGCACACCCCACCGGCGCCCACCGGGCCGGCGACGCCGAAGCCGGCCAGCGCCAGCTCCACCGGGCGGCCGGTGGCTGCCGCTGCGGCGGCGAGGAAATCGTCTACCAGGCTGGCGAAGCTGGGCCAGGCGCGGTTTTCGTAGCGCTGCACGAAGGCGAAGTGGATTGCGCCTTCCCGCAGCCCGGCGAGCGCGAACAGGCTTTTGGTGGCGCCGATGTCACCGCACAGAATCATGTTGTCCTTCCTTTTCCCTTGGAGCGATTGAGGCCGCCGCCCGCGGCCTGGAGAACGTCGTCATGAGCAAGAACGGTTCCCTGCAGATTCTTTTCGTCACCCCGGAGTGCGCCCCCTGGGCCAAGACCGGTGGCCTGGGGGAGGTCAGCGCCGGCCTGCCGGCTGCCTTGCTCGGCATCGGGGTGGATGTGCGGGTGTTGATGCCCGCCTACCCGAGCGTGCTGGAGCAAGCGAAGGGCCTGCGCCGGGTGGCGGCTTTCGAAGCCGAGGCCGGGCTGCCGGCCGCCAGCCTGCTGCGCGGCAAGCTGCCCAGCGGCGTGCCGGCCTTGCTGGTGGAGTGCCCTGAGCTCTACACCCGCAGCGGCGGCCCTTACCAGGACGCCCGCGGCCTGGACTACGCCGACAACGTGCTGCGCTTCGGCCTGCTGTCGCGCATCGCCGCCCGGCTGGCGAGCGCCGAAAGCCCGCTCAGTTGGAAGCCGGACGTGCTCCACTGCAACGACTGGCCGGCGGCGCTGGCACCGGCCTATCTCAAGCTCGGCCTGAAGGCGCCGGCACCCAGCGTGGTCGCCGTCCACAACCTCGCCTTCCAGGGCATCTTCCCGCTGGAGAGCGGCCGGGCGCTGGGGCTGCCGGACTCCGCGCTGGACGTGGAGGGGGTGGAGTACTGGGGCCATATGTCCTTCCTCAAGGCCGGGCTGTACTACGCCGACCGTATCGTCACCGTCAGCCCGACCTATGCCGGCGAGATCCTGGGCGAGCACCTGGGTTGCGGCATGCAGGGCCTGTTGCAGACCCGCAGCGCGCGCCTGAGCGGCATCCTCAACGGCATAGACACCGACATCTGGAACCCGGCCACCGACCCGCATCTGGTACGCAACTACGATGCCGGCAATCTTGCCGCCAAGGCGGAGAACAAGCTCGCGCTGCAGGCGCAGATGGGGCTGGAGCAGGACGAGGCGGCGCTGCTGCTGGGCATCGTCAGCCGCCTCACCGACCAGAAGGGTGTGGACCTGGTGCTGGAAGCGCTGCCGGAGCTGTTGGGCCGGCCGGTGCAACTGGCGGTGCTGGGCAGCGGCGAGGAAAAGCTGGAGAACGCGCTGCTGGCGGCGGAAAAGGAGTGGCCGGGCAAGGTGGCGGTGAAGATAGGCTTCGACGAGGCGTTGGCGCACCGCATCGAGGCGGGCGCGGACGCCTTCCTCATGCCTTCCCGCTTCGAGCCCTGCGGCCTCAACCAGATGTACAGCCAGCGCTACGGCACTCCGCCCATCGTGCGCGCCACCGGCGGCCTGGCGGATTCGGTGGGCGACTACACCCCGGCCGGGCTGGAAACCGGCGAGGCCACCGGCTTCGTCTTCGACGACCCCACCGCCCAGGCGCTGATCGCCACGGTGGACCGGGTAGCCGCGCTGCGGGCGGAGCCGGCGGCCTGGGTGCAGCTGCAGCGCAACGGCATGAGTTGCGACTTCGGCTGGAGCACCAGCGCGCGCGGTTACCTGCGGTTGTACCAGTCCATGCTGGAGGAAGGGCAGGCGCGGGGCGGAAGCAGGCCGGCCGGGCGCTCGGGCAAGACGGACGAGGAGGGCGCCGGCGCGGCGGCAGGCGGCCGCGGTCGCAGGAAAATGCCGGAGACGGTGGGCGTGGCGGTGGTGGAAACGCTGGCGCGCCCCCGGCGGGCCGGCACCGGCGCAGGCCGGCGCAGCCGCAAGGAGGCGGCGGAACTGGCGGAGCAGGAGGCGGGCAATGTACCGCCGCCGCCGAAGGTAGAAACTGAGGTGGAAACTGAGGTGGAAAC
>NZ_WUEI01000221.1 GCF_012911025.1 Azoarcus sp. TTM-91
AGCCAGCCAGCCACCCAGCCAGCCAGCCAGCCAGCCAGCCAGCCAGCCAGCCAGCCAGCCAGCCAGCCAGCCAGCCAGCCAGCCAGCCAGCCAGCCAGCCAGCCAGCCAGCCAGCCAGCCAGCCAGCGCCAGCCAGCCAGCGCCAGCCAGCGCCAGCCAGCCAGCGCCAGCCAGCCAGCGCCAGCCAGCCAGCGCCAGCCAGCCAGCGCCAGCCAGCCCAAGCGCGGCGGGAGCCTCGTCGGATGATGGGGTTCCGCCGCGATTTGGTTTCCGCGCATCCCCATCGCACGGCTGTTTCCCTCACGCGGCGCCCTCGCGCCAGCGCGCCATTCCCGGCTTCATGCCTGCAAAGCGCGCACAAACGCACCATCCATCGGAACCTCCACGCCGCTGGCATGTCCCTGCGCCATGCTCGCGCGGCCGGCCTGCGTTCCCTCCCGGCCAGACGCACCGCCATTCACAGGAGGAGACCCGATGACGCAAACCCCGCGCGGCGATGCCGTGCCGGCGGCCCCGGCCGCGCCTGTTCCAGCCGCAGCTCCCGCCATGCCCACCCTCGCCACGCCGGTGCTCTACGCCCTGGTGTTCGTCGAAGGCTACGTCTCGCTGGGCAGCGAGATTGTCGCCCTGCGCCGGCTGGTGCCGCACCTCGGCAGCTCCATCACCATCACCGCGCCCACCATCGGCTTCTTCCTGCTGGCCCTGGCCCTGGGCTACCAGGCCGGTGGCCGGCCCAGCGACGACTACCTTGGCCGGGTGCGGCGCAACTTCCTGATCGCCGCCGCGCTGATCGCGGCCGGCCTCGCCGGGCCGACGGTGGATGCGCTGTTCGCCCATGTGCAGCCGGCGCCTGTCGCCTACCTGCTGTTCGTCGGCCTGGTGCTGTGCCCGGTGGCCTGGCTGCTGGGGCAGACGGTGCCGCTGCTCACCAACCTGCTGCGCCACGAGCATGTGGGCGCGCGCAGCGGCGCCGCGCTGTACTGGTCCACGCTGGGCTCCTTCCTCGGCTCGCTCAGCCTGTCGCTGCTGGTGATGCAATGGCTGGGCGTGTACGCCGCGGTGCTCATCTGCGCGCTGCTGCCGCTGTGCCTGCTGCCCTGGCTGGCCGGCAGCCGCCTGCGCGGCGGCGCGGCGGCGGCCGGCCTGGCCGCGCTGGCGCTGGGCTTCAACCTGGTGCTGCCGCAGCAGGTGGAAACCGCCTACGCCACTTACCGGGTGGCACCGGTGGCGCTGCCGGGCATGCAGGACCCCAAGGTGTTCTGGATCAACAACTCCGCCGCCTCGCTGATAGACGACAGCAAGCCGCCGCGCTACACCCGCTACATCGAGCGCCTGCGCACCATCCTGCTGATGGACCTGGCCTATTTCGAGCGCGACATCCTGGTGCTGGGCGCCGGTGGCTTCACCCTGTCGCACAGGGAGGAGAGCAACCGCTACACCTATGTGGACATCGATCCGGAGGTGAAGGCGCTGGCCGAGCGCGACTTCCTCGGCGAGCCGGTGCGCGGTCGCTTCATCGCCGGCGACGCCCGCCGCTACGTCGCCGACAGCAGCGAGCGCTACGACGCGGTGGTGGTGGATGCCTACAGCGCGCTCACCAACATCCCCACCCACCTGGTCACCCGGGAATTCTGGCGTGACACCAGGCGGGTGCTGAAGGAGGATGGCGTGCTGCTGGTGAATCTCATCCTCGATCCCAGGCTTTCAACGCCCTACGCCCGCAACCTCATCGCCACCATCCAGGCGGAGTACGGCCCCTGCGGGGTGGAGGTGCTGTTCCGCAACCTGCCGCAGAGCAATGTGCTGCTGCAGTGCTTCGCCGGCCCGCCGGTGGCGCCGCCGCAGCTCTATACCGACGAGGTCAACCGCGCCGACCTGGACCATCTGCGCGAGCCTTAAGCCGCGCGAGCCTTAAGCCGGCGCCGCGCCTGGGGGAAATCCAGCCGCATGGCGATGCGCCCGCGCATGCCGAGCGCGCCCTGCGCTTCCAGTGCCGCCAGCAGCCCGGCGGGGATTTCGTCGCGCTCCAGCAGCGGGCGGAAGCCCAGGCGCTCGTAGAAGGGCGCGTTCCAGGGAAACTGGGCGAAGGTGGTCAAGGCGATGGCAGGCAGCCCCTGGCGCTTCGCCCAGGCAATGCAGCGCCGCACCAGCGCCGTGCCCAGGCCGCGCCGGCCGTGGTCGGGATGCACGTTGAGCTCCGCCAGCAGGGCGAGGCCGTCGGCGGTCTCCATCAAGGCGAAGCCCACCGGCCCGGCGGCGTCGGCGGCCACCCACAGCCGGCCTTCCCGCTGCGCCCGCGCCAGCGCCGGTCGCGGCACCACCTTGTCGCGCAGGCCGGGCGGCAGGTCCTCGGGTGGGAAGCGGCGCGCGGCGGCGCGTTCGATGGCGGAAAGGGCGTCGAGATCGCGGACCAGGGCACGCCGCAGGGAGTAGTCGTTCATGCGCCTTTTCTGAGGAAGCGGGGGAGGGGCGGCCGCTGCAGCCAGGAATGGTACTCCGCCCACGCTACCCTGTTTTCGTGACGGACGTCTGCCACCGCTGAGAGCACCGGCTCCGCCCGCCTGCCGCCGCCGGAGATTGCGCGCGGACGCCGCCGCGTTTATCGTCCGGGGCGCATCCGCCGTCCAGCCCCTGTC
>NZ_WUEI01000222.1 GCF_012911025.1 Azoarcus sp. TTM-91
GAGCGCTGCATCGGAACGCGGGAGCCGGGCGGTGAGGGGGAAGGGGACGGATCATAGCGGCCTTTTCCCGGCAGGGTTTTGCCGGCCGGGCCGCGCGGGCGGAACGCTTTTCCATGCCGGCTTGCATCTTTTACCCCGGCGCCGCCCTGCCGCCGGCGCGTGCGCCCGGGCTCGGGCTTTGCTCAGCAGCCGGCGGGCCCCGTGCCACATTCATCTGACTGGAAAAAAGGAGACGCGCCATGAACAAGTCCAGCTTGCCGACCGGCCTCAAGGAAGTCGTGGGAAGCCTCATCGACGACCACCGCAAGGTGAAGAAGCTGTTCAAGGAGTTCGAGTCGGCCAAGACCCCGGAGGAAAAGGAGGCCATCGCCCGCAGCGCCTGCATGGAGCTGAAGGTGCATACTCAGCTGGAAGAGGAGCTGTTCTATCCGGCGGTGCGCAACAGCGACCCGGAGAAGTTCCACGATCTGCTCGACGAGGCGGTGGTGGAGCACGCCTCGGCCAAGGATCTGATCAAGCAGCTCGACGGCATGCACGCCGGCGACGACCTCTTCGACGCCAAGGTGACGGTGCTGGGGGAATACATCGAGCACCATGTGAAGGAAGAGGAGGAAGAGCTTTTCCCCAAGCTGATGGAGGAGAGGCTGGACCTGCGCGACCTGGCCTCGGAGATGGAGCAGAAGCGGGCGACGCTGACCGCGCATTGAGGGGGCTGGCCCCCGCCGGCGCTAGACGGGGGCTGCATCCGCAGGCCTTCTGCCGGATGTGGCCATCCGGCGAAGCGCGACGGTGGAGTCTTCCATTCTGCTTTTCGGCTGCAGCCTGCTGCACGCCGGGGGTGAGCAAGGCGGACATTACCGCCGCTTGTGGCCGAATTATCCTGCCTCCCGGTCACCGGGTTGCCTGGCCTCCAGGCGATGGTGCTTCAAACCGCCAGCAGCGCCAGCACCGCCTTCACCGCGGTGGCGACCGGTGCCGCCATCTCCGCCACCGTCTTCGCCGCTTCGATCAGGCCTTTGCCGGAAAGCTCGAACCACTCCTTGCGCGGCTCCTCGGAGGTGGCCTCGCTGGTGAGCGTCTCCAGATCGCGGCTGGCCTTCTCGGCTTGATCGGCGGGCAGCTTCTTGGCCAGTTCGGCCACTTGTACGCTGAGCGCCTTGAGCTTGTCCGCCAGTTCCGGCGTGCCGGCGCTGGCAGCCTTGTTGAAGCTGTTCTCGATGTTCTTGGCGGTGACCAGGTTGAAATCGCCGCCGACGGTGACGCTGCCGAGCTTGATGGTGGTGTTCATGTAAGTTCCCAGGTTGGTAATGTGGGTCACGGTGCTGGCGTGCTCGCTGCTGCGCTTGAGGTAGGCGCGTACCTTGTCGCCGATCTGGCGGCGCAGGGTGTCCAGGGTGGCGGTGCTGTTCTCCGGTAATTCGTTGAAGGCGTCGCAGGCGATGTCCACCATCTCCGCCTGCTGCACGCCGTGGCGGGCCGGGCGCTGGGTGGCCCGCAGGGTTTCGTTCAGGTAGTGCTGGACGGCATCGGAGCGCGCGCTGTCGGAGGTGATGTCCAGCTTGTTGCTCACCACCGCCGCCAGCAGCGCATGCAGCGTCTCCCGCTCGGAGTGCAGGCGCAGCAAGTGGATGCGCAGCGCGCGCAGTTGCGGCGCCTGGCGGTCGGCGCTGTGCAGGAACCAGGCGCTGACCCGCCTTGGCCCGAGTTGCAGCCAGGCGTGGTGCAGGCTGCCCAGTTCGGCGGGCAGGCGCAGGGCGCGAGCGTGGCGCGGCAGCGAAACCGTGTCGTCCATTGGCGCTTCGATCACCAGTGCCGGCGTGCGCGCCTGGAAGCACCAGCCGGGCAGCGGTGGCTGCGCGGGATCTTCCTTGGTGCGCAGGGTGGAGGCTCGCAGGTAATGCCCGGCGAGTGCCGGCCCGGCTTCGACCAGCTTCAGCCCGCTCTTGCGATGGCGGCGCGGTCCCACCGACACCTCCAGCCCCAGCCAGGCGAACAGTGCCTCCCGTCGGTGGTCCGGCCGCGCGACGGTATCGTCCTCGTCGCTCGCCAGCCGCATGCCCACCTCCAACCGGGCCGCCTTGCCCTGCGAATAGAAGCGCCGGAAGCTGTAGTTGCAGTGCGCAGGAAAGGCGGTGGTGCCACGCGCCAGGTGGTTGAGGCTGTCGGGGAAGCGCAGCGCGGCGCTGGCGTCGCAGTAGTTCTCCTCGCCTTCCCACTCCGGCACGCCACCGCGGCGGCGCGCCTGCACGCTGCCGGAAGAGCGGATGAAGTCCACGCAGGGTGTGGCCAATGGCCAAGCCGGCCGGGCGACGCGGCCTTCCGCCTCGGGGCAGAAGGCGCGCAGATCGGCAAAGGGGTGCTGCACCACGAGGAACATGCGTCCCCCCCGATCTCTTCTCACATCCCCCTAGACAGAGACATCGGGGGGTGCCTATGGCTTCCCATTCGAGAGGCCCCACAGCGTGACACCAATCAGCACCACCGGCTGCGCAGGATTTGGGGCAATCCGCCAGAGCGGATCGCGCTTGACGGCCTCCAGGTCATCGTCGATGCCCTCGGGCCTTCGCTGGAAATCTAGGATGCGGATCGGGTGG
>NZ_WUEI01000223.1 GCF_012911025.1 Azoarcus sp. TTM-91
TAACGAATAGCGTTTATCCGCCGCAGCGGCGACGTGGGAGGAAGGCAAGGCGGCATGGCGGCGGATAAACCTCGTTGGACTGAACCGCCGCGACGGCGGATGCAATGGGGATTGTAAGCGGCGAAGCTGCGTCGTCAATCCATCTGCATGAAGCGAGCGTCCTTTCGATCATGCGAAGTGAGCAACCCCACCTCCAGCAGGGGCCACGATCGGGCGGCGGGGCAATGCTGAGACCGGCCAGGCGTGTCGCCCCGGACGCAGGGCGAGCGTCGCCGCAGGCGCGTGGTGGCACGCCTGGACACCGCATCCTCAGCGGCTGTGGTCATGGCGGTCCTCTCAGGTGAAGAGCCGGTGGCGCTGGCGCGAGGAGCGCCACCACACGCATCCTTCCGCGCCCGCAGCAGGGGCAGCACGCGTGCTCCATCCCCGCCACCCGGCGCACGAAATCGGCGACCGACTCCACGAGGGCGGCTGACGGAGCCGCTACCTCGAGCGCGGCCCGCGCGGCGGCCAGGCCGGATCGCTTGCGCGCGGGCGAGAGCAGCCCGTAGTGGCGGATGCGTTTGAAGCCGGCCGGTAGCACGTGCAACAGGAAGCGGCCGATGAATTCAACACCGGGCAGACGCACCGTGCGCTTCTTGCCGCTGCCGGCCTCGGCGCGCACGCGGAAGGCAAGGTGCTCGCCTTCAATGCCGACGATGCGCTCGTTCGAGATTGCGACCCGGTGGGTGTAGCGGCCCAGATACTCAAGCACCGCGTCGGGCCCGCCCAGCGGCTGCTTGGCATAGACCACCCAGTCGTGGGCATGAAGCTGTGACTTCAAGCGCGGCCAATCGACATCGGCCGGCCAGCGTTCGCGGCCAGCTCGCTGCGCGAGGCCGGCGATGAACTTGCCGCGGAACACGCGCGAGAGCGCGCGCACCGGAAACAGGAAACCCTTCTTCGGCCGCAGCCACTCGCCATGTGGACCGAGCGCACCGCCGGCGACGAGCGCATGCAGGTGAACGTGACGGCGCAGATCCTGGGTCCAGGTGTGCAGCACGAGCGAGAACGCCGGCGTGCCGCCCAGGTGGCGCGGGCTCGCGGCGAACTCGGTGAGCGTGGCGGCGACGCTGGCAAAGAGCAGGTCGTACAACGTGCGTGGATCGGCGGCAACGAGGCCGTTGAGGCTATGCGGCAGCGTGAACACGAGGTGGAAGTAAGGCACCGGCAGCACTTCGCGCCGCCGCGCGGCGAGCCAGGCTTCTTTCGCCCGCGTCTGGCACTGCGGACAGTGGCGGTTGCGGCACGAGTGATAGACGTGCCGGTGCTGCCCACAGGCGTCGCAGGCTTCGAGATGCCCGCCCAGCGCGGCCGTGCGGCAGGCGGTGATCGCCCGCCAGACCTTGGCGCCGCCGCGTGGCAGGGACCGGGTAGCGAGGTAGGCCGGGCCGAAGGTGTCGAGCACCCCGGCCAGGCCGGCCCGGCGCATGGCCGCTCAGCTCGGGCCGAGCAGGTCGAGCGGCGAGGTCGTGCCGGTCAGGTGGGCGCGGGCCAGGTGCAGGTAGCGCATCGTCGTCGACAGGTGGCCGTGGCCGAGCAGGCGCTGGATCGTCGGCAGATCGACGCCGGCTTCGAGTAAATGGGTGGCGAACGAATGGCGCAGGGTGTGGATGCCGCCGCGGTGTTCGATGCCGGCGGCCATGCGTGCGCCGTGGTACATCCGCTGCGCGGTCGCCTCGGACAGCGGTCCGTCGCCGGCCGCGTTGGGAAACAGGAAGTCGCGCGGACGGGCGGCACGCCAGTACAGGCGCAGCCCCTCGAGCAGGCGCGGCGAGAGCAGCGTGTAGCGATCCTTGCCGCCCTTGCCCTGGCGCACCTTCAGGCACATCCGGTCGGGCGCACTCTCGATGTCGGACAGGCGCAGCGCACACACCTCCGACAGCCGCAGCCCGGCCGCGTACTTGGTCATCAGCAGCGTGCGCGAGCGCAGGCTCCGGCTGCAGGCGAAGAGCCGCGCCAACTCCTCGCGCGTGAGCACCTGGGGCAGGCGCTTGGGCACCTTGGCCATCGGAATCTCGAGGGCGACCTCCGTTCGCCCGAGCACGGTGGCCAGCAGAAACCGGATCGCGCACGCCGCTTGATTGACGCTGGCGTAGGCGAGCTTGCGCTCGGTGATCAGATGCAGCAGGTAGGCCTGGATCTGGGCCGCATCGAGGGCATCCGGCGAGCGCCGGTAGTACTGCGCCAGCCCGGCAACGCAGGCCAGATACGATGTCTGCGTCCGCCTGGCAAAACCCCGCAGCACCATCGCGTCATTCATCCGCTTGCGCAGTTCGCTCATGTCGATCTCCTGGTCGGTTCGGGGAAAGCCCCGGCGACAGGATGCGAGTGAGAACCGGCAAGGTGTGAGCGCTCAGGGCGCCCGGAAAAGACAACGCGGCCGCGAGGCTCTCACCACCGCGTCAGCGGTTTAGTTCAACG
>NZ_WUEI01000224.1 GCF_012911025.1 Azoarcus sp. TTM-91
CGTGCAGGGAGGCGTGGCGCGGCCAGGGGAGGGAGGCGGGCAGGGCGCGCAGGCGGCGCAGTTGTTCCAGGATGAGGGCGTCGATGTGCTCGCCGTAGCTGCCGGCCTTGTCCTTGTCGCCGAGGCGGGAGGCTTCGAGGATGAGGGCGCGCAGGAAGGCGGTGACGATGAACACGGTGCAGCTGTCGGCCACCTGCGGTGGCGGCTCGTCGGCGACGTAGAGGCTGCGGTATTCGGCGCCGTACAGGGAGCCGACCTGGTGGGGCACGCCGGTGGGCACCCATACCGCCTGGCGCGGCGCGATGACGAAGCAGTGGCCGGCGGCGGTCACGGTCAGCACGCCGCTGCTGGCATAGACCAGTTGATTCCACGGATGGGTGTGGGCCGGGAAGTAGTGGCGCGGCGGTACGGTCTGCACGCGCAGCTGCATGGCGGAGGACAGGCCGGTGTCGTCCGGCAGGGGCAGCGTCTGCCAGTCGGTGGCGATGCGGGGGGTGGCTTGTCGTTTCATCGACATTCATTGTCCATTCATCGACGGTATGACGCCAAGGGGGCGTGGAGAATGGCGCGATGGCCGACACGATCTCCTCCCCCGACGCGCGGGCCGCCGCCCAGGCGCAAGACTCGCTGACTCCCTGGCAGGTGATGGCCGCCGGCATGTCGGCGCTCATTCTCACCGTCGGGCTTGCCCGCTTCGCCTATACGCCCTTGCTGCCGGTGATGCTGGCGGAGACCGGGCTGGACGCGGCCGGCGGCGGCTGGCTGGCGACGCTGAACTACGCCGGCTACATGCTGGGCACCGCCACCGCGGTGGCACTGCATGACCCGGTGTGGCGCTACCGCAGCTACCGGCTCTGCCTGGTGCTGGCGCTGGTGGGCACCGGCGGTATGGGGCTGGCGGAGAATTTCACGCTGTGGGCGGTGCTGCGTTTCTTCGCCGGCATCGGCTCGGTGGGCGGGCTGCTGCTGGGTTCCGGCCTGGTGCTGGGCTGGCTGCTGGCGCGCGGACGGCGGCCGGAGCTGGGCGTGCATTTCGTCGGCATGGGCATGGGCATCACCGTGTCCGGCCTGGCGGCGGTGCTGATGGCGGGGCGGCTGGACTGGGCCATGCAGTGGTGGGTGTTCGGCCTCGTCGGCGCGCTGCTGCTGTTGCCATCCTGGTTCTGGATGCCGCGGCCGGTGGCGGCCGCGCAGGCGGCGCAGGCGGGGAGGGCAGGCGGGCCGCGCGGACGCAGCTGGCTGCTGCCGGCGGCCTATTTCTGCGCCAGCGTCGGCTATGTGATCGGCGCGACCTTCCTGGTCGCCATCGTCGCCGCCCAGCCGGGCTTGAGCGGTGGCGGCAACCTGGCCTGGCTCCTGGTGGGCGTGGCGTCCACCCCGGCGGTGGTGCTGTGGGACAGGCTGGCGCGGCGGGTGGGCGACGTCGGCGCGCTGCAGCTGGCCTACGCCATCCAGATCGTTTCCTTCCTGCTGCTGTTCGGCGGCGGGCTCGGCTCGGCGCTGGCCGCGGCCTTGCTGTATGGCTTCACCTCCATCGGCATCGTCGGCCTCACCCTGGCCTACGCCGGCCGGCAGGCGCCGGACAATCCCGGCCGGGCGATGGCGCGGCTGACGCTGAGCTATGGCCTGGGCCAGACGGTGGCGCCGGCGATTGCCGGCTACATCGCGCAGAACACCGGCGGTTATGCCGGGGCGCTGTGGCTGGCGGCGGCGGCGATGCTGGCGGGCATGGTGTTCCTGGGGATGATGCAGCTGGAGGCGCGGCGGCTGCGGGGGTGAGCGTCTGTTGTAGCTGAGTGGTGAGCTCCGTTCGCCCTGGGGCGCTTTCGGTTTCTCTGAGGACGGGCTTGTCGAGAGGCGCTTTGACTTACCCGGGGAATGGCGCGGCAAGTGGGCTTCGACAGGCTCAGCCCGAACGGTTGTGCGGGCTGGGAAGGTGTGGAGAGAGGCGATGCTGGCCGCGCAGCGCCTTGATGACGCCGCTGATGGCGCATCGATCGGCGGGATGAGGCCTTGGGTGACATTGAGCGCTCACAGCCGTGCGCTCTGAGCCTGTCGAAGGGCGTTTCCCTTCGCCCGGCACATGGGCCTCGACAGGTCCGTCCTCAACCAAGCCGAAGCACTCGGCCCAAACGCTGGCGCGGCTGTTCTGAGTGCCGCTGAAGGACTCCGCCGAATGTTTGCGGCGCGGCCAGAGGGAGGCCCGAAGCTGGCGGAACGCGAAGGTCCGCGCTGCCGCGTAATGGCGCCTTCGCGCCTTGCCGCGCTGCTGCAGAGAGCCGAACTGCCCTTCCGGTTGACTCCGGCCTTCCCGCCCGGCCTGGACGACGCCGGCGCCCTCGCCACCCTGGCCGCCCGCGAACGCATCATGCTCGCCCCGGGCCGCGTCTTCAGCCCGCAGATGCAGGCCAGCCCGTGGATGCGCTTCAACGTGGCG
>NZ_WUEI01000225.1 GCF_012911025.1 Azoarcus sp. TTM-91
CACCGCAGCCACGCCGGCAGCGGTCCGCTGGCCGGCGTGGCTGCGGTGAAGGCGCCGCCCAGGCACTCCGCGGCCGGCGGGGCCGGCAGGCGGAGGGAATCGGCCAGAGGCAGGTCGATGCCGCTGAGGGCGATGCATTCGCCGCAGGTGTGGGAGGCGGAGTGGCCGTCGCTGTCGCCGTCGGCATGGGCGTCGGCGCCGGCCGCGGCATGGGGTACGTCGGCGGCATGGCCGATGACGTGCATGCCGGCGCCGATCTGCACTGTTACCAGCAGCAGGGCCAGCGCCAGGCGCAGCAGCGTCTGCGTCCAGCCGTCCGTGCGCGGCGCGGCGGCGGGCCGGGCAGCGGAGTTCAGGCGGCGGAGCAAAGGCAGCGCGAGCATGGCGCGCATTCTAGGCGGGCTGTCCTTGCTGGCGCAACTTTGTTGCAACAGTGTCGGGCGGTCAGCGTTCGGCCGGAAGGGAGGGTGTCGGACGCTGCGGCCTTCCTGCATGCCGTGTCGCGGGGCGGCTCCACCGAGGCGCGGCTTGCCCGCGCTTTGCCTTTGGTCGCAACCAACGCTCACAAGCGGCCGCCGGGCGGCGGCAGGCGATCCGTTATAATCGCACGTTTAGTTGTCTCCGCGAGTGCCATGAGCGCCGATCCCAAAGTCCTGCTGACCGAACTCCTGCAAACCGCACTGAAGAGCGTGGCGCCGGAGCTGGCCACCACCCCCATCGTGCTGGAACGCCCCAAGCAGGCGAGCCATGGCGATTTCGCCACCAACCTGGCCCTGCAGCTGGCCAAGCCGCTCAAGCGCAGCCCGCGCGACCTTGCCGCCCTGCTGCTGGCCGAATTGCCGCCGTCGCCGCTGGTGATCAAGACCGAAGTGGCCGGCGCCGGCTTCATCAACTTCACCCTGGCCGCCGGCAGCAAGACCAGCGTGGTCGCCGAGGTGCTGGCTCGCGGCGCCGACTTCGGCCGCGGTGCGGACAAGGCCTGCAAGGTGCAGGTGGAGTTCGTTTCCGCCAACCCGACCGGCCCGCTGCATGTCGGCCACGGCCGCGGCGCCGCCTACGGCGCCTCGCTGTCGGACGTGCTGGACTTCGCCGGCTACACGGTGAGCCGCGAGTACTACGTCAATGACGCCGGCCGGCAGATGGATATCCTGGCGCTGTCCACCTGGCTGCGCTACCTCGCCGAGTTCGGCATCCACATCGACTTCCCGCCCAACGCCTACCAGGGCGACTATGTGAAGGACATGGGGCGGGAGATGGCCAGCGCCCATGGCGACCGCTTCGCCCGCGTCACCGTGGCCCAGCTGCTGGCCGGCACGCCCGGCCTGCCGACCGCCGACCGCAAGGACGACGAAGCCAAGCAGCAGCGCGAGCTGCACCTGGACGCGCTGATCGCCAACGCCAAGCAACTGCTTGGCCAGGATTACGGCTGGGTACACGGCTTCGCCCTCAACGAACAGTTGGGCGACGGCCGCGAAGACCTGCAGGAATTCGGCGTCCGCTTCGACAAGTGGTTCTCCGAGAAGAGCCTGTTCGATACCGGCCTGGTGGAGCGCGCGGTGGCCGAGCTGGAGCAGCGCGGCCACATCTACCTGCAGGATGGCGCCAAGTGGTTCCGCTCCACCGCCTTCGGCGACGAGAAGGACCGTGTCGTGCAGCGCGAGAATGGTCTCTACACCTATTTCGCCTCCGACATCGCCTACCACCTGAACAAGTACGAGCGCGGCTTCGACCGCATGATCGACATCTGGGGTGCCGACCACCACGGCTACATCCCGCGGGTGAAGGGTGCCATCGCCGCGCTCGGCCTGCCGCCGGAGAAGCTGGAGGTGGCGCTGGTGCAGTTCGCGGTGCTCTACCGCGATGGCCAGAAGACCTCGATGTCCACCCGCTCCGGCGAGTTCGTCACCCTGCGCGAGCTGCGCAGCGAAGTCGGCAACGACGCTTGCCGCTTCTTCTACGTGTTGCGCAAGTCCGACCAGCACCTGGACTTCGACCTCGACCTCGCCAAGAGCCAGAGCAACGAGAACCCGGTGTACTACATCCAGTACGCCCATGCCCGCGTGTGCTCGGTGCTGGATACCAAGTGGGGTGGCGAGGCGGCCGAGCTGGCCGGCGCAGCGCTGGAGCGGCTGGAGAACGAGCGCGAACTGGCGCTGTGCGCCCGCCTGTCCACCTTCCCGGAAGTGGTCCAGAACGCCGCCGCCGACTACGCGCCGCACCAGATCGCCTTCTACCTGAAGGACCTCGCCGGGGATTTCCACAGCTGGTACAACGCCGAGCGCATGCTGGTGGAAGACGAGGGGCTGAAGCTGGCCCGCCTGGCGCTGGCCGCCGCCATCCGCCAGGTGCTCGCCAGCGGCCTGGCCCTGCTGGGGGTGTCCGCCCCCGCCTCGATGTAATCCCCGGAGCCGTTCGTGAGTCGAGATCGCAAGCC
>NZ_WUEI01000226.1 GCF_012911025.1 Azoarcus sp. TTM-91
CCCCTCCACAGCCACCTCCGCTTCACCCTGCAATCCGGCCTGGTTCTGCTGCTGCTATTCACCCTGCTGCGGGTGGCCTTGCTGATCTACAACCGGGAGCAGATCGGCCACGCCTCGCTGCCCACGGTGATGGAGGCCTTCCTCAACGGCCTGCGCTTCGACCTGCGGCTGGTCGCCTACCTGCTGCTGCCGCTGGTGCTGGCCACCGTCTCGCTGCGCAGCATGGCAGCGCGGCGGCCATTGCGCTGGTGGCTCACCGCCAGCGCCAGCCTCTGCCTGCTGCTGGGGGTGATGGAACTAGACTTCTACCGCGAATTCCACCAGCGCCTCAACGGCCTCGTCTTCCAGTACATGGCGGAAGACCCGAAGACGGTGCTGAGCATGATCTGGTACGGTTTCCCGGTGGCGCGCTACCTGCTCGGCTGGGCGCTGCTGAGCTGGCTGCTGGCGCAGGCCTTCACCGCACTGGACTACCTCAACCCCATCGCCTCCGCAGACAAGCCTGGCCACAACAGCGCCCCCGCCATCCGCCGCGCCGCCGCGCTGGTGCTCTGCCTGTTCGCCACCGTGGTCGCCGCCCGCGGCACCCTGCGCCAGGGCAGCCCGCCGCTGCGCTGGGGCGACGCCTACACCACCGACTCCATGTTCGCCAACCAGCTCGGCCTCAACGGCACGCTGACGCTGATCGCCGCCGCCCAGAGCCGCATGTCCGACCAGCGCGACAAGATCTTCCACGGCAACCTGCCGCCGGACGAAGCCAGGGACATCACCCGCGGCCTGCTGCTGACGCCCACCGACACCCTGGTGGATGCCGACACCGCGCCGGTGCGGCGCGACGACCATCCGCCCGCCGACACCGCGCTGCCGGAAGTGCGCAACGTCGTCGTCATCCTGATGGAGAGCTTCGCCGGCCACTACGTCGGCGCCCTCGGCAGCCGCGACGCCATCACCCCCGCCTTCGACGCCCTGGCGAAGGAGGGCCTGCTGTTCACCCGCTTCTTCTCCAACGGCACCCACACCCACCAGGGCATGTTCGCCACCATGGCCTGCTTCCCCAACCTGCCCGGCTTCGAATACCTGATGCAAACGCCGGAGGGCGGCCACAAGTTCTCCGGCCTGCCGCAGCTGCTGAGCCCGCGCGGCTACCGCGACCTCTACGTCTACAACGGCGACTTCGCCTGGGACAACCAGTCCGGCTTCTTCAGCAACCAGGGCATGACCACCTTCATCGGCCGCGCCGACTACGAAAACCCGGTGTTCTCCGACCCCACCTGGGGCGTCTCCGACCAGGACATGTTCGATCGCGCCGCCCAGGAGCTGGCCCGGCTGCCCGCCGACAAACCCTTCTACGCCCTGCTGCAGACGCTCTCCAACCACACGCCCTATGCCCTGCCCAAGGAACTGCCGGTGGAGAAGGTGAGCGGCCACGGCTCGCTGGACGAACACCTCACCGCCATGCGCTACGCCGACTGGGCGCTGGGCCGCTTCTTCGAACAAGCACGCAAGTCGCCCTACTACAAGCACACCCTGTTCGTCGTCGTCGGCGACCACGGCTTCGGCAGCCCGGAACAGCTCACCGAGATGGACCTGCACCGCTTCAACGTGCCGCTGCTGCTCATCGCCCCCGGCCTGCAGGAACGCTTCGGCAGCACCCGCGACACCGTCGGCACCCAGGTGGACATCGTCCCCACCATCGCCGGCCGCCTCGGCGACACCCGCCACCAGTGCTGGGGCCGTGACCTACTGGCGCTGCCGGCGGACGACCCCGGCTTCGGCATCATCAAGCCCTCAGGCAGCGACCAGACAGTCGCAATCGTCCGCGGTGACCACATCCTGGTTCAGCCCAAGGGCCTGCCGGTGCGCGAGTACGCCTACCGCCTCGGCGCCGACCCCGCCAGCCAGCGCCTGGAAGGCGCCGCCGACGAAGCCGAGCTGAAGCGGCAACTCGACGCCTACATCCAGACCGCCACCACCGCCCTGCTGGAGAACACCGCCGGCGTGGTCGATGCGCGCTGACAGCTGAGAAGCTCGTCCGGATACTCCAGCGCTTTCGATGCCGGGCCGTGGCTGACACAGCACAAGCCCGGCTGCTCTCCGCGAGATGAACACGGTCCGGCGGCGACAAAGCTGTTGCAGCCGCATTAGGGCCAGGCGCAGCCGCGCATCGTACCGACTGCGCATGCACCACCTTCTCCCGAACGGAAAAACCCGATCAAGCCCGATGGTCCAGACAGCGCCTTCATCGAGGCCGGCCCAGACAACCTTATTGTCATATCCTGTAACACACACTATGATTTTTGCATTGCCTCCATAGCAGTTCCCAACGCAGCGCCATCCCGGCGCGCCCCCAACCCTCCAGCCCCCGCGCGGCCTGCAAG
>NZ_WUEI01000227.1 GCF_012911025.1 Azoarcus sp. TTM-91
AAGAACGCGGCCAGCAGCGCGCTGCGGGTCGATCCCAACCACGCCGGCGCCCGCCGCCTGCAGCAGCGCGCCGAGCGTGCCGAGCAGGATGCGCTGCGCGGCATGGAAATCGAATGAGAACGCGACCGGCCTGGCGTTCGCGCCCGGCCGGTCGGCCGCCGCTTCCCTCCCACACTCTCCGGATCCAGTCGACGATGAAACAGAAACTCCGCCTCTCCGCCCTGGCGCTTGCCGTGACCCTGACCCTGAGCGCCTGCGCCACCACCGGCAGCGGCGGTGGCAGCGCCAGTGCCAGCGGTGACGGCGAATGCAACCCCTGGGTCACCGGCGCGGTGGGCGCAGTGATCGGCGGCGTGCTGGCCGGCGGCAAGAACACGGTGAAGGGCGCCGCAGCAGGTGCCGCGATCGGCGCCCTCGGCTGCCTGGCGATCAACGCCCACAGCCGCCAGATCAAGGACGCCCAGGTGGTCGAGCGCGATTACCGCAACGGCAACGCCGGCCAGCTGCCGGCCCAGCCGCAGGTGCTGACCTACCAGACCCAGGTGGAGCCCGGCCGTGCGGTGCCGGCGGGCGAGAACGTCACCGTCAGCTCCAACATCGCGGTGGTCGCCGGCCAGAGCCAGCCCATCCGGGAAGTGAAGGAAGAGCTGGTGCTGGTGGATACCGCCGGCAAGGAGTTCCGACGCAGCAGCAAGGTGGTCGGCGAGAACGGCTCCGGCCAGTACGAAAACTCCTTCAATTTCAAATTCCCCAAGGGCGTTTCCCAGGGCGTGTACGGCGTGAAGACCGCGCTGTACGTGAACGGCGAAAAGACCCGCGAAACCTCGAACCGGGTGCAGCTGGTGGTGAACGAGGACGGGCTGATGCAGGTCGCCGCGCTGGATTGAGTCGCTGAGGCCGGGGCCGGCGGCTGGATGTGCCGGCCATGCACGCTTGCCGGGCGGCGAGGCAAGCGGATGCAGGTCAGCCATGCCCAGGCTGGCCTTGTTTTTTTGCGCTAGCGGCGTGCGTTGGCTGATTGTTGAGCGAACGTGCCATTCGCTCCGCCGCCGCGCCGTTGATGCCGGTGGCGGCCTTTCAGGCGCGGTCCTGCGCCTGAGCAGTTTCCGGATTTCCTGAACCCGTCACCGTCGCCGGGCGCAATGCGCCGTGCCCCGCGACGGTGTGCTCACGCCCGCGCTTCAGCCCAGCTGCGCCACGTAGTCCTTGGCGAACTGCGCCGCGATGCGGCCGGAGCGGGCGCCGCGGCTCAGGGCCCACAGCAGGGCTTCTTTCTCGGCGGCGCGGATGCGGCGCGCTGGCACGCCGTATTTCTTCAGCCACAGCCGCACCGCTTCCAGGTATTCGTCCTGGGAGAAGGAGTAGAAGCTGAGCCAGATGCCGAAGCGTTCGGACAGCGAGATCTTCTCTTCCACTGCGTCGCCGGGGCGCAGCTCGCCGTCCTGGCTGCGGTTGTTCTCCAGGTTGTCGGAGATCTTGTCCGGGATGAGGTGGCGGCGGTTGGAGGTGGCGTAGATCAGCATGTTGGCGGCCTGGCCGGAGACGGAGCCATCGAGCGCGGTCTTCAGGCCCTTGTAGCCGGTCTCGCCTTCCTCGAAGGAGAGGTCGTCGCAGAACACGATGTATTTCTGCGGCCGCGCGCGCACCAGTTCGATGACCGCCGGCAGGTCGTTCAGGTGTTCCTTGTCGATCTCGATGATGCGCAGGCCCTGCTTGTGGAAGGCGGCGAGGCAGGCTTTCACCAGCGAGGATTTGCCGGTGCCGCGGGCGCCGGTGAGCAGCACGTTGTTGGCCGGGCGGCCCTGCACGAACTGGCGGGTGTTGCGTTCGATGACCTCGCGCTGCTGGTCCACGTTGCGCAGGTCGGAGAACTCGATCAGCGCCGGCTCCTGCACCGGGCTGAGGCGGCCGACGTGGCGGCCGCCGGCCTCGACCCGCTCCCAGTGGTAGGCGGGGGCGTCGGCGAAATCCGGCTTGGTGGCCTGCGGCACATGGGTTTCCAGGGCATCGGCGATGCGCCGCAGCTCATGCAGCAGGGCGCCCAGCGTCGGATCGGCGGCGGTGGGCGTGGTGCTGCTGGCGGCGATCGG
>NZ_WUEI01000228.1 GCF_012911025.1 Azoarcus sp. TTM-91
TGTTCGGCCACGCTCACGCCCAGCTTCGCCTGGGCGACGAAGCGGCGGAAGGGGACCGGTTCCGGAAGTTCGCCTTCCCTGCCCTCCTGGATCAGGGCGATCTCGCCCACCAGCAGTTCCAGCGTGGTGTGGTCGGAGATCAGGTGGTGGCAGGGCAGAGCGAGCAGCCAGCGCTGCTGGGCTTCGTCCTTGATGGCGATGGCGTGGATCAGCGGGGCCTGGCGCACGTCGATGCGGTAGCGTCCGGGGGCAACGTGTGCTTCCAGTCGGGCGCGGGCGTCTTCGCCGCCCTCCGCTTCGAGCCACTGGATCCGGACTTCGGCCTGGCGATGGACGACCTGCACCGGTTCCTTCAGCCCTTCCCAGCACACCGCGGTGCGCAGGATGTCGTGGCGGCCGATCGCATGGTTCAGGCTGGCAATGAAGCCTTCCAGCCGCTCGCGACTGTCGAAGCGCATCAGGTTGTGCGTAACGTAGGCGTCGCCTTCGGTCTGCACCAGGTGGTGGAACAGGATGCCTTCCTGCAGCGGCGCCAGCGGGTAGATGTCCTGGATGTTGGCCGCGCCCCCGGGCACGGCAGCCTCGATGCGCCCGATCTCCTCCCTGTCCAGTTCCACCAGCGTCAGCATCTCTGGCGTGATCGCGGTGCAATCGGCCGGAATCCCATTCGGCGGCACCACGACTTCTGCCCGCTGCGGCTCACTTGCCAGCGCGGCAGCGAAAGCGGCCAGTTCCGGCTGCTGGAACAGGCTCTTCACCGAGGCCGGCAGGCCTTGGCTGCGCATCCGCTCCAGCAGCTTCAAGGCCAGCAGCGAGTGGCCGCCGAGTTCAAAGAAGCTGTCCCGTCTCCCGACCCGCTCCACCCCCAGCACTTCGGCCCAGATCGCCGCGAGCCGTTCTTCCACTTCGCCCTGCGGCGCTTCGTAGGCCTGGGCACTGCCCGCTTCCGCCTTCGGCAGCGCCTTGCGGTCTATCTTGCCGTTGGCGTTCAGCGGCAGACCGTCCAGCACCATCACCACCGACGGCACCATGTAGTCCGGCAGCTGCTCTCCGAGCTTCGCGCGCAGCTCGGCAACGTCCACGTCCTCGCCCGCCTGGGCCGATACGTAGCCCACCAGCCGGGCGCCTCCCGGGCCTTCGTCGGCCACCACCACCGCTTCCCGGATCCGCGGCTGTGCCAGCAGCTGCGCTTCCACTTCGCCCAGTTCGATCCGGAACCCACGGATCTTCACCTGGTGGTCTATCCGGCCCAGGTACTCCAGTTCCCCTCCCGCGTTCCAGCGCACCAGGTCGCCCGTGCGGTACAGCCGGCCACCGCCTTCGTCGTAGGGGTCGGCGATGAAGCGTTCGGCACTCAGGCCCGGGCGGTTCAGGTAGCCACGCGCCAGGCCGACGCCACCCAGGTACAGCTCGCCGGCAACACCGGACGGCGTCAGGTTCAGTTCGGCATCCAGAACGTGGGCTTTGCGGTCTCCCACCGGTCGCCCTATCGGGACGTAGGCGCTTTCCAGGACGTCATCGCGCCGGCCTTCCCAGACGCAGGGGCTGATCACCGCTTCGGTCGGGCCGTAGGAGTTCACAAGGCGTTCGGGCATGAAGGTATTGCAGGCGGTACGGTAGTTTTCCGCCGGCCAGGCCTCGCCACCGGCAATGCACAGTCTCACCGGGAATCCGCCCTCCCCCTGCGCCGCGGCCAGCTCACTCAGATAGGCCGGCGGCAGGTGGAAGGCGGTGATGCCCCTGGCTCGTCCTTCCCCGGTCAGCCGGGCCGTTTCCCGGTCTTCGGTCGCGAGCACGACGACAGCGCCGCCTGCGACCAGCGGAGATGCCCATTGGGAAACCGCGGCATCGAAGCTGAGGGAGGCGAACTGCAGCAGGCGGTCGCTCGTGGAGAGTCCGAATTTGCCGATGACGGCTTGCAGATGCATGGCCAGGGGGGCGTGGGCGACGGCGACTGCTTTGGGCCGTCCGGTGGAGCCGGAGGTGTAGATCACGTAGGCCAGGTTCTCTCCGCTCACCGGTACTTCGGGGTTGTGCGCCGGCTCCGCCGCCAGCGCCAGCGTGTCCAGCTCCAGCACCGTGAGTCCGGTCGGCAGCGGGAGCTGAGCTTGGACCTGGCTTTGCGTGAGCAGCAGCGCGATCCCGCTGTCTTCCATCATGTAACTCAGCCGCTCCGCCGGGTACTCCGGGTCCAGCGGCACGTACGCCCCGCCCGCCTTCAGGATGGCCAACAGGCCCACCACCATGTCCAAGGAGCGCTCCACCGCGATCCCCACCTTCACTTCCGGGCCGACGCCCAGCCCGGTCAGGTGGTGCGCGAGTTGGTTCG
>NZ_WUEI01000229.1 GCF_012911025.1 Azoarcus sp. TTM-91
GTTGATTCCAAGCTCGGCGGCGACCGCCGTTTGGCTATGCCCGCGCCCCAGCATTCGAATCACCGTCCGCCGAAGCTGCTCGCGCGCTGCTGGCTCAAGCTTTCTGACATCGATCTTTTCCATGTCACGAGTATACGACTGTTTTCTATTTTAGGACCGGGTTAATAGTTCTAACAATCCGGTCCAGCGGACAGTCGGCCAGCTGCGCTGTCCGCCTGCCGCTGACCTTCGTCGTTAGCCCTTCTTTCCCATGCCACTCATCAACGAAATTGCCCCTGGGTTAGTCCTTCACATAGATCCGGTGACCATGGCAGCACAAGGTGGGACTACAGATTTGCCAGACTTCTTGAAAGTTAAAAAAGCTCATTTCTTCGTCTGTCTTTCGGTAGATGGGAACCAAGGTCGCTGGATGCCTTGCTACACCAAGGACGGAAAGGGACGTCACCCTATTGCAGAAAATTCGCGTACTGGACATCCAAAATGGGCGAAGGGAAATTGCTATTTCCATCCCGCGCAAGTTTGGTCTGCATCTCATGCCGCCGTGGTCAATGCAGCACAAGCTGCCCATGACCAAAGCCAACCCGGCCAACGCAATATGCTGGCTCTTGGGAATGTGGATAATCTGCCGGGCTAACTTTACGTATATGGACTCCCCCGTAAATCAAGACGGATCGTGTTTCTGACTTTCCGGGATGAATCACCTGCAGTCGTATATCCGGCATCTGTGGTGGGTTCTGAATGACCCGTGCCGACATGGAATCTGCCCGCGATGCGCCAATCGTTACAAGCGGCTGCTGGAGAGCCGGCAGTGTTATCGGCGTTGTGTCGCGTGGGTGTGACCCGGTTTGCCATGATGAGCGATCAGTCTCGGCGCAAGGGTGAGGCGTAAGGGTGAGCCGATCAGGCGGCGATGGCGAAGGCGGTGCGTTCGAGTTCTTCTTGTTGGGGTGACGTTGCGGATTGCCGCAGGCGGCGTGATCGCGCAGCATGGCGTAGCAGACGCGGGCAAGCGTGTTGGCCAGCGCGTGGGGTGCGAGCAAGGTGGCGTCTGTTGCAGATCCCTGGCTTCAAGTGGAGGATGCCTCATCCCCCGTTGCGTTTCTTCCGGGCCTCGTGGTGCTCTTGGGCTTCCAGGCTGAAGGTGGTGGTCGGGCGGGCGAGCAGGCGGGGAATCCCGATCGGCTCTCCGGTTTCTTCGCACCAGCCGTAGGTGCCGTTCTGGATGCGAGCGAGCGCTTGCTCTATCCGTTGCAGTTGCTTGCGCTCCCTGTCCCGGACGCGCAGTTCAAGCGTGTAGTCCTCTTCTTGAGTTGCTCTGTCGGAGGGGTCGGCATTGAGGGCGTTGTCCTTCAGATGCAGCGTGGTTTCGTGGGCGGATTCGAGAAGCGCGTCGCGCTCCTGATTCAGGCGATTCTGGAAGAACAGCAACTGACGGTCCGACATGTAATCCTCTTCGGGCGCCTCCATGAGTTCTTCAATACTGGGCGGGGCAGGGGAAACATGGTTTTTCACGACCTGGTTCATTGCTTGCTCTCCTTGTGCGGTCTGCAGGGGCGGGGATGGAGTCGTCCGTAACAGCGCCGCGAGCTTGCTTCTGCTGCATCGAATCCGCCTGCCAGCAAAAGGCGGGGGTATTGGGTCAGAGGCTGTGCAAATCATGGGTGCGCCTCGGGGTAGCGGCGTCAGGCGAGCCGTGCGGGAACCGCGGCGCTGATTCCCTGCGCAGACCTTGCCCTGGAGGCATGTGCTTGGTTCGGAGCGCTGCTTCGACCAGCCGCATGTGGCCGAAGGGGGCAGCATGCGCCTACCTGTGCAACTTGACTACAGGCGCGCTGCGCCCGTTTGCGGCTGAGCTTGTGTGGCTGTTTGGAGAAGATGCAGCGCAGGTTGCAGATCGACGGCCTTGTCTCGAGTATCAAGGCAAGTTGCTCGCGCCTCGGCGAGCGAGCGCCGCGGTCAGCCTCTCTTTGCCGCTTTGTCACCCCTCCGCCAACACCGCCTGCCGATAAGCCAGCGGACTCATCCCGGTTTCACTCCTGAACATATGTATGAACGCCGAGGGCGTTGCATACCCGAGTTCCAGCGCGGCACGGGTTACGGCCATGCCGCTGCCCAGCAGTTCGATGGCCTTGAATAGGCGCAGGCGTTGGCGCCAGACGCGTAGGGTGAGGCCGGTTTCGCGTTCGAAGCGGCGGCTGAGGGTGCGGCCGGAGATGTTGAGGGCGGTGGCCCAGTCGTCCAGGCTGCGGGGGTCGGCGGGGTCGCCGTAGAGGGTTTCGCACAGGCCTTGCAGGGAGGCGTGGCGC
>NZ_WUEI01000022.1 GCF_012911025.1 Azoarcus sp. TTM-91
TGCGTTTTTTATTTTTCACTTAAAAACCGCAGAACGCCTTGCTTCCCAAGCCCTTCAGCCCCGCCGCATTTCGCTGCAGCGCTGAAGAGGTGCGCATTATAGACACCGCTCACATAACGTCAACCCTAAAAACCAAAACTTTTACTTCGACTCAATGAGGCGCGCCAAGGCCCATTCCACATGCTCTCGAACCAACTGCGACGCATGGTCAGCGCGAGATTGCAGCGCGGCAATCAGCTCGGGTGAAGGCTGGGCATTGCCCAGGGCGACCGCAATGTTCCTCAGCCAGGAGATATAGCCGATTCGTCGAATGGGACTGCCGGCCATTCTTTCGTTGAAATCCGCTTCGGACCACATGAACAGTTCGCAGAGCTCAGCTCCATCCAAACCATGCCGGGGCAAAAAATCTGGCACTGCAGTCGGCTTAGCAAAGCGATTCCACGGACAGACCAACTGACAGTCATCACACCCATATATGCGATTGCCTATCAAGGGCCTCAGCGACTCCGGAATCGTTCCTTTTAGCTCTATCGTCAAATAGGAGATGCAGCGCCGGGCATCGAGACGATATGGTCCGATGATCGCCCCTGTCGGACAGGCTCCGATGCAGGCGCTACAGCTTCCACAATGAGGCGAGACCTCACAGGTCAGCGGCAGGGGAAGATCCGTGAAGATCTCTCCCAAGAAGAAATAGGAGCCAACGGAGCGATCCAGCAGCAGCGTGTGCTTGCCCCTCCATCCGAGACCAGTCTTGGCGGCAAGCGCCACCTCCATGACGGGAGCTGAATCGGTGAACACTCGGTAGCCATGAGGCGCGCACTCATGGATACGCTCCGCCAGGGCCTGCAAGCGAGCACGGAGCACCTTGTGATAGTCCCGGCCCAGCGCATAGCGAGATACATAGGCGAGCTTCGCATCTGCCAGTACCTCGTCCGGCTCCCGCCCCCCCGGCCAGTAGTTAAGCCGGGCCGTGATGATGCGTACCGTACCTGGCAGCAACTCCGCGGGCCGCGCCCGCATCAGCCCATGGCGGGCCATATAATCCATCTCCCCATGGAAGCCGGCAGCGAGCCATCGCAGCAGACCATCCTCCTGATCGGCGAGATCAACGCCCGCCACGCCAATGGATTCAAAGCCCAGCTCGGCACCCCAGCCCTGGATCTTCTTATATAGATCCGCCAGCTGGCCGCTGTCGGCAGCCACGTCTTTCTCCACGAGGTTTTCATGCTCAACACCATTCACCCCAGTGATGATAGCGGCGGCGCTTCAGTGACGCTCGCCCTTCAAGACGAGCCCGACACCCTCGCCTTGGGCGAAGCCATAGGCCGCAGCCTCGAGCCGGGATTGCAACTCTGGCTGCAAGGTAACTTGGGAGCGGGAAAAACCACGCTGACGCGCGGCATGCTCCGAGGGCTTGGTCATACGCAGAAAGTCAAGAGCCCCACCTATACCTTGATTGAACCTTACCTGGTTTCTAGATTAGACTTTTATCACTTTGATTTTTATCGCTTCGATTCGCCGGGCGAATACTTGGAGGCAGGCCTTGACGAATACTTCGCCGGACAAGGCGTTTGTGTGGTCGAGTGGCCAGACAAAGCCAGGCCTCACCTGCCGCAGCCAGATGTCGAGATCCATCTGTCCCTCGCCGGAGAGGGACGGCAAGCAACCGTCACAGCCAAGACCGCAACGGGGCACGCATGCCTGAACCGACTGGTGGAGCAATTGAATACGCCGGGCAGCGCCACCCGACCGGCCTGAGCCGACGCGACCTCCTCAAGCTCGCGGGCGCGTCGCTGGCCCTTCTGGTCAGCCCGAGCGGCTACGCGGCCGCCAACCTCCTTGCCGTCCGCGTCTGGCCAGCAGAGGAATACACCCGGATTACCCTGGAAGGCAGCACCGAACTCCGGTTCACCCATCTCCTGGTCAAGGATCCCGAGCGCCTGGTTGTTGATCTGGAAGGCGTTGAGCTGAACAGCGTTCTCCAGTCACTGCCTTCCAAAGTTCTGGAGTCTGATCCTTATATCCGGCTCATCCGCGCCGGCCAGAACCGGCCAGGGGTGGTCCGCATCGTTGTCGAGCTCAAGGCAGGCATCAATCCGCAGGTATTCACCCTCAAGCCGGTGGGCGATTACGGACACCGCCTGGTGTTGGACCTGTATCCAACCGAGCCGGTCGACCCGCTGCTCGCGCTCATCCGCAGCCCCTCCCCGATGGATGCGGCGGCGGGTGACGCCTCGGGCTCCACTAAAGCATCGGCCGCCGCCCCCCCGGCAACCGAGCCTCCCCAGACACGCGCCCCCCGGAATGCACCCAAGGTCGACCGCCTGTTCACTGTCGTCCTTGACCCCGGGCACGGCGGAGAAGACCCCGGCGCGATCGGTAGCCGTGGCAGCCATGAAAAACAGGTGACGCTCAATATTGCCCACCGGCTCAAGCGCAAGATCGATGCAATTCCGAACATGCGCGCCGTGCTGACCCGGGATGGTGACTACTTTGTGCCGCTCTACCAAAGGGTGGACAAGGCCCGCCGGGTACAGGCCGACCTCTTCGTCTCCATACACGCGGATGCCTTCGTACGCCCCGAAGCGCGGGGCAGCTCGGTCTTCGTACTTTCGGAGCGTGGTGCGACCAGTTCGGCTGCACGCTGGCTGGCGCAGAAGGAGAACGACGCCGACCTCATCGGCGGCGTGAACCTTGCCAAACAGGACGGACACCTTGCGCGCACGCTGCTGGACCTGTCACAGACGGCTACGATCAACGACAGCCTCAAGCTCGGCAAAGCCGTCCTTTCGGAATTGGGCGACATCAACACCCTGCACAAGGCCCAGGTTGAGCAGGCAGGATTCGCCGTGCTGAAGGCACCGGACATCCCCTCCATCCTGGTCGAGACCGCCTTCATCAGCAATCCGGAGGAAGAGCGACGCCTCAACGATGACGCTTATCAGGACAAGATGGCCGACGCCATCCTCCGCGGCATTCGCCGGTATGCAAGCGACAATCCGCCTGCGTCCCGCACCCGGGTCGCCCAGTTGGACTGAACCGGCCTCCGCCTTTCTCGCTATAATTACTGCTTTTTTGGGCAGTTATGCAGGTCTTTCGCGGGATTCCCGAACGGGCGGACCAGCCCTCGGTGCTCACCATCGGCAACTTCGACGGCGTTCACCGAGGCCATCAGGCCCTGCTCTCACTGCTCACCGAAAAAGCCCATGTCTTGGGGCTGCCGGCGGCCGTGCTTACGTTCGAGCCGCATCCGCGGGAGTATTTTTCGGCGGCGGACGCGCCTGCCCGCCTCTCCTCCCTGCGTGAAAAGCTGCTCCTGCTCGCCGCCAGTGGCGTCGAGCGCGCCTATGTCTGTCGCTTCAATGCCGCCTTCGCCGCGCTTTCCGCGGAGAACTTCATCGAAGACATCCTCGTCCGGGGGCTCGGGGTGCGCCATTTGTATATTGGCGACGATTTCCGCTTCGGTGCCCGCCGCCGCGGCGACTTCGCCATGCTGCAGGCAGCCGGCCGGGCGCATGGTTTCGGCGTGGAGTCCATGGCAACGCTGGATGTCGCCGGAGAGCGCGTTTCCAGTTCGGCGGTGCGTGCGGCGTTGGCCAAGGGCGAACTCGATCACGCTGCGGGGCTGCTTGGCCGGCCCTACAGCATCGCCGGCCGGGTCGCGCATGGGGACAAGCTGGGCCGCCAGTTGGGCTATCCCACCGCGAACATTCAACTGAAGCATCGCCGCCCTGCCCTGTCCGGAGTTTTCGCCGTCAGCGTCGAAGGACTGCTTGCCAGTCGCTCCGTCCAGGGCGTCGCCAACATCGGCACCCGGCCGACGGTGGATGGAAGCGGCCGGCCGCGGCTGGAAGTCCATCTGTTCGACTGGCAGCAGGAATGCTATGGCGCTCATCTGCGGGTGCATTTCCTGCACAAGCTCCGGCAGGAGCAGCGCTTCGAGTCCTTCGACGCCCTCACTGCCCAGATCCGTCGCGATGCCGACGATGCACGAGCCTGGCACGCCGCCCATACGAATTAGTCCGGAATTGAAGAAGACACCATGGCCGATTACCGCAAGACCCTGAACCTGCCCGACACCCCCTTCCCGATGCGCGGCGACCTGCCGAAGCGGGAGCCGGGCTGGATCGCCCAGTGGCAGCAGAAGCAGCTCTACGAGAAGATCCGCGCCGCCTCCGCCGGCCGGCCCAAGTTCGTGCTGCACGATGGCCCGCCCTACGCCAACGGTAATCTGCACCTGGGCCATGCGCTGAACAAGATCCTCAAGGACATCATCGTCCGCTCCAAGACGCTGGCGGGCTTCGACGCGCCTTACGTGCCGGGCTGGGACTGCCACGGCCTGCCGATCGAGCACAAGGTGGAAGTCACCCACGGCAAGAACCTGCCGGCGGGCAAGGTCCGCGAGTTGTGCCGCGCCTACGCGGCCGAGCAGGTGGACATCCAGAAGAAGGAGTTCATCCGGCTGGGCGTGCTGGGCGACTGGGACAATCCGTATCTGACGATGAACTTCGCCAACGAGGCGAACGAAATCCGCGCCCTGGCCGAGATGGTCAAGGCCGGCTATGTATTCAAGGGCCTGAAGCCAGTGAACTGGTGTTTCGACTGCGGCTCCGCGCTGGCGGAAGCCGAGGTCGAATACGCGGACAAGCCCTCTCCGGCGGTGGACGTCGGCTTCGTCTGCGCCGAGCCCCAGCGCCTTGCCGATGCCTTCGGCCTCGGGCCGCTCGCCAAGCCCGCCCTGGCCGTCATCTGGACGACCACGCCCTGGACCATCCCCGCCAACCAGGCGCTAAACATGCACCCGGAGATCGACTACGCGCTGGTCGATGTCGGCGAGCGCTACCTCATCCTGGCGCAGGACCTGGTTTCCTCCTGCCTGCAGCGCTACGGTCTGGATGGACGCATCGTGGCGACCACCAAGGGCGCAGCGCTGGATCACCTCTCCTTCCAGCACCCGTTCTACGACCGCCAGTCGCCGGTCTTCCTCGGCGACTATGTCACCCTGGACGCCGGCACCGGCATCGTGCACAGCGCCCCCGCCTACGGCCTGGAAGACTTCCAGTCCTGCCGCGCCAACGGCATGAGCAGCGATGACATCCTCACCCCGGTGATGGGCGATGGCCGCTACGCCTCCGACCTGCCGTTCTTCGGCGGCCTGAACATCTGGAAGGCCAACCCGGCGGTGATCGAGAAGCTGCGCGAAGTCGGCAGCCTGTTGGCCGACGCCAAGATCACCCACAGCTACATGCACTGCTGGCGCCACAAGACGCCGCTGATCTACCGCGCCACCGCGCAGTGGTTCGTCGGCATGGACAAGCAGGTCGCGGACGGCTCCACCCTGCGCGAACGGGCGCTGCGCGGCGTCGAGGCAACGCGCTTCTTCCCCGCGTGGGGCCAGTCGCGCCTGCACGCCATGATCGCCAACCGACCCGACTGGTGCATCTCCCGCCAGCGCAACTGGGGCGTGCCCATCCCCTTCTTCCTGCACAAGGAGACCGGCGAACTGCACCCGCGTACCGCGGAGTTGATGGAACAGGTCGCCCTGCGGGTGGAAAAGGAAGGCATCGAAGCCTGGTTCAAGCTGGACGCCAAGGAACTGCTGGGTGACGAGGCCGCCGCCTACGACAAGATCAGCGACACGCTGGACGTCTGGTTTGACTCCGGCACCACCCATTGGCACGTGCTGCGCGGCTCGCATTCCGACGGCCATGTGCAAGGCCCGCGCGCCGATCTCTACCTGGAAGGCTCGGACCAGCACCGCGGCTGGTTCCACTCCTCCCTGCTCACCGGCTGCGCCATCGACGGCCACCCGCCCTACCAGGCGCTGCTGACGCACGGCTTCACGGTGGACCAGCAGGGCCGCAAGATGTCCAAGTCCCTCGGCAACACCATCCTGCCGCAGGAAGTGTCCGAAAAGATGGGTGCCGAAATCCTGCGCCTGTGGGTAGCCTCCACCGACTATTCCGGCGAACTCTCCATCAGCAAGGAGATCCTGGACCGCGTGGTCGAGGTCTACCGCCGCGTGCGCAACACCCTGCGCTTCCTGCTCGCCAACACCGCCGACTTCGACATCGCCAAGGATGCGGTCGCGGTCGAGGAGTGGCTGGACATCGACCGCTACGCCCTCGCCCTCACCCGCAAGATGGCGACGCAGGCCGAGGCCGACTACGCCCGCTTCGAGTTCCACCGCATCGTGCAGGCGCTACAGGTGTTCTGCGCCGAAGATCTGGGCGCCTTCTACCTCGACATCCTCAAGGACCGTCTCTACACCACCAAGGCGGACTCCAAGGCGCGCCGCGCTGCGCAGACCGCGCTGTGGCACATCACCCAGACGCTAGTGAAGCTGATGGCGCCCATCCTCTCCTTCACCGCTGAGGAAGCCTGGGCCGTCCTCAACCCGGAGGCGAAGGACGACAGCGTGATGCTGCACACCTTCCACGCCCTGCCGGCGCAGGAAGCCGAGGCCGGGCTGGCGGCGCGCTGGGAGTTGATCCGCGCCGCCCGTTCCGATGGACTGAAGGAAATCGAAGCCCTGCGCACCGCCGGGCGGGTCGGCTCTTCCCTGCAGGCCGAACTGGAGTTGAAGCTGGCCGCCGACAAGTTCGCCGCGCTGGCCAGCCTGGAGGGCGACCTGCGCTTCGTCACCATGACCTCCGCCGCGGTGTTGAGCCAGGTGGGCAGCGCGGAGGAAGAGCGCATCGTCGCCACGCCAAGCGCCAAGGCCAAGTGCGAACGCTGCTGGCATTACACCGACGACGTCGGCTCCCACGCCGACCACCCGACGCTGTGCACTCGCTGCCACAGCAATCTGTTCGGCGAAGGCGAGCAGCGTGGCCACGCCTGAGGCAACGCCTTTGCGGGCACTCGCGCCCTGGCTGATCGCGGCGATTGTCGTCGCCGCGCTGGATCAGCTGACCAAGCAGCTGGTGCTGGCGAACCTGGACTACGGCCAGGCCATCCCGGTCACCAGCTTCTTTGACCTGGTACTGGTCTACAACCCGGGGGCCGCCTTCAGCTTCCTGGCGGAGCATTCCGGCTGGCAGCGCTGGTTTTTCACGGCGCTGGCGGTAGTGATTTGCGGATGGCTGCTGCGGCTGATGTACCAGCACCGCGCCGAGAAGCTGCTGCCGCTGGCCTTCGCGATGATCATCGGCGGCGCAGTCGGCAATGTCATCGACCGGCTGATCCACAGCGCGGTGGTCGACTTCCTCTATTTCCACGCCGGCCGCTACGGCTGGCCGGCCTTCAACCTCGCCGATTCGGCGATCACCGTCGGCGTCGTCCTGATGCTGTGGGGCCAGTTCCGCCACGACCGGCGCAACGCCCCCGACCCGACCGCGGAGAACCCCTCGTGAGCAACATCGTCGAAGCCAACAGCCTGGTCACCTTGCACTACCGCATCGCACTGCCGAACGGCCAGCCGCTGATCAGCACCTTCGAAGCCACGCCCGCCACCCTGCAGCTCGGCGCCAGCGAGATGCTGCCGGCCATGGAGCAGCTCATCATTGGCCTGGGTGTCGGCAGCCGGCAGGTCTTCGAGCTGGAGCCCGAGCAAGGCTTCGGCCCGCACCGCGCGGAGTTGGTCGAGCGGGTGAAGCGGGAGCATATGCCGGACGAGGCCATCGAGCCGATGAGCATCATGGAGTTCACCGCCCCCGATGGCTCGCGTTATTCAGGCCTCGTCCGCGAGATCGACGAGCAGTCTGCACTGATCGACTTCAACCATCCGCTCGCCGGCAAAGCCATCCGCTTCGAGGTGGAAGTGATCGGCATCCTGTAAGCCCACCGGCTACAGGGCAACAGAGAGAGCAGCATGACGGAAAACGAAATCCTCCTGGCCACGCCGCGCGGCTTCTGCGCCGGCGTGGAGCGCGCGATCGAAATCGTGGAGCGGGCGCTGACCCGCTTCGGCGCGCCCATCTATGTCCGCCACGAAGTGGTGCACAACAAGTTCGTGGTCGACGACCTGCGCGCCAAGGGCGCCATCTTCGTCGAGGAATTGGACGAGGTACCCACGGGTAACACGGTCATCTTCAGTGCCCACGGCGTGTCGCTGGCGGTGCGCGAAGAAGCGGAGCAGCGCGGCCTGCGGGTGTTCGATGCGACCTGTCCGCTGGTCACCAAAGTGCATATCGAAGTCGGCCGCATGCGGGAACAGGGCCGCGAGCTGATCATGATCGGCCACAAGGGGCATCCGGAGGTGGAAGGCACCATGGGCCAGGTCAAGGATGGCGTGCACCTGGTGGAGTCGCCCGCCGACGTCGCCGGGCTGCAGGTGGCGGATCCGGACAAGCTGGCCTATGTCACCCAGACCACGCTGTCGGTGGATGATGCGGCCACCATCGTCACCGCGCTGCGCGAGCGCTTCCCCAACATCATCGGCCCGAAGAAGGACGACATCTGCTACGCCACCCAGAACCGGCAGGACGCGGTGAAGTTCATGACGCCGCATGTGGACGTGGTGTTCGTCGTGGGCTCGCGCAACAGTTCCAACTCGAACCGCCTGCGTGAAGTGGCCGAACTGCGTGGCGTGCCAGCCTACCTGGTCGACAACGCCGAAGGCATCGACCCGGCCTGGGTGAGCGGCAAACGCCGCATCGGCGTCACCGCGGGCGCCAGCGCACCTGAGATCCTGGTGGAGCGGGTGATAGAGCGGCTGAAAGTGCTGGGCGGCGGCAGCGTGCGCCCGCTGGATGGCGTACCTGAGAAGGTTACCTTCCCGCTGCCGAAGGAACTGCAGACACCACGCTGAGCGTGGTCTTTGATCTCCGCCAAATAAAAACGCCGACTGTCTGCACAGTCGGCGTTTTTCATTTCAAGCCTGCCTGCAATGCAAGCCTCAGGCGCCGTCCAGGCCCGGCGCCATCAGGCGGCGGTAGAACTCGTGGAAGTGCTGCATGCCATCCTCGAAGGGAGACTGGTAAGGCCCCACCTCGCTGCGACCTTCCTTCATCAGCGCCAGCCGGCCGCGATCCATGCGCTCGGCGATGTCGTCGTCCTCGATCGCGGTTTCCATGTAGGCGGCCTGTTCCGCCTCCACGAATTCGCGTTCGAACTCGACGATGTCTTCCGGATAGTAGAACTCGACCACATTGGTGGTCTTGTTCACATCGGTCGGGATCAGCGTGCTGACCACCAGCACATGGGGATACCACTCCACCATGATATTCGGATAGTAAGTCAGCCAGATCGCGCCATGCTGCGGCCGCTTCTCGCCGTAATACTCCTGTACCGCCTTGTGCCACTTGCCGTAGGTGGCCGACCCCGGCTTCGCCAGCGAGGTGATGCCCACGCGCTGCACCGAATACCAGTCCCCGAACTGCCAGGTCAGGTCATCGCAGGTCACGAAGTTGCCCAGGCCCGGGTGGTAAGGCACAACGTGGTAGTCCTCGAGATACACCTCGATGAAGGTCTTCCAGTTGTAGTTGCACTCGTGGATCTCGACGCGGTCCAGCTTGTATCCGGAAAAGTCGAGCTCCTGAGCAACCTGCATCCCGGCCAGGTCGGCGTTCGCCGAGCGTGGCCCCTTGAACAGCAGGCCGTGCCAGTTCTCCAGCTTGTCCCGCTTCAGATTCAGGCAGGGATTCGACGGAAAATGCGGCGCTCCGATCAGGCTGCCCTGGTTGTCGTAGGTCCAGCGGTGAATCGGACAAACCACATGCTCGGTGCTGCCACTGCCTTGCAGCATGATGGCCTGGCGATGGCGGCATATGTTCGACAGCTGATGCACGCCATCGCCGGTGTGGAAGAGCAGCTTCGAATGGTCCAGCCATTCCAGGGAGCGGTAGTTTCCGACCTCAGGCACCATCAGCTCATGGCCGACGTACCCCGGACCGGCATCGAAGAGGAGTTTCTTCTCCAATTCGAAGACCTTCTCGTCGAAGTACCAGGACACCGGCAGTTGGGAAACAGCCGGGGCCAATTGAGCAGTGGAAGCGATATCGGACATCCCCGAACCTCCTATGCGGGACCAGAAATCCGGAAAAATAAACGGGTTAGTTTAAGCTAGACGCTGTTTGACCGCCAGACGCGCGATCGGTTATTTTCCCGTTTTTCCCCGCTTGCCTTTTATAGATCCAATGCCCAAGCCGGCGTCATCGCCCTCGTCGTTCGAAGCCGCCGTCTCCGAACTCGAAACCATCGTGCAGGACATGGAGTCCGGCAATCTCCCGCTGGAGCAAGCGCTGGAGTGCTACCAGAAGGGAGTCGGGCTGCTGAAGTACTGCCAGGAAACGCTGAACAAGGCGGAGCAACGGATACGCCAGCTCGAAGGAGACAAGCTGGTGGATTTCGGCCAGAGCGGCACTCAGGGGGATGCATGAACATGAGCAACTTCCAGACCTGGATGCAGTCGGTGCAGCAGCGGATGGAAAGCGCATTGGCCGACCTCCTGCCGGACGCCGCACTCGCCCCTGACCGCCTGCATGCCGCGATGCGCTATGCGGTGCTCGGCGGCGGCAAGCGGGTGCGCCCCCTTCTGGTTCACGCCGCCGGCGAGCTGGCAGGAGCCTCACCGCAAAGACTGGATCGCATCGGCTGCGCGGTGGAGTTGATCCACGCCTATTCACTCGTCCACGACGATCTGCCCTGTATGGACGACGACGTGCTGCGGCGCGGCAAGCCCACCGTGCATGTCGAGTACGACGAAGCCACCGCCCTGTTGGTCGGCGACGCCCTGCAAACGCTGGCCTTCCAGGTGCTCGCCGACGCCCCGCTCGCTGACAGCCACGCCACACAACTCAGCATGGTGACGCTGCTTGCCCAGGCGTCTGGCTCGCGCGGCATGGCCGGCGGCCAGGCAATCGACCTTGCAGCAGTCGGACAGCAATTGAGCCGGGCTGAACTGGAATTCATGCACATCCACAAGACGGGGGCGCTGATCCGCGCTTCCGTCCTGCTCGGCGCCCAGGCCGGCACGCCCTTGCCCACCGCAGAAATCGAACAGCTGGACCATTACGCCAAGCTCATCGGCCTGCTCTTCCAGGTGGTAGACGACATCCTCGACGCCGAAGCCGACACCGCCACGCTGGGCAAGACCGCCGGCAAGGATGCCGACAACGACAAGCCCACGTACGTGAGCCTGCTCGGCCTCGGCGAAGCCAAGCAACTGGCCGAAGACATGCTCGCCGAAGCTCGTGAGACGCTGGCCCCCATGGGTGGCCGCAGCGCGCGCCTCGAAGCGCTTGCCGACTACATCGTGCACCGCGCCTTCTGAACTCGAACATCACCCCATTTCTGCCGGACCGCTCAATGCCCTATCCGAACCTGGACCGCATCGCTTCTCCCGCCGATCTGCGCGCCCTGGAGCGGCGCGAGCTCGGTTCCATTGCCGAGGAATTGCGCGCTTTCCTGATCGAGTCCGTCTCCAAGACCGGCGGTCACCTGTCGTCCAATCTGGGCACGGTGGAACTCACCATCGCGCTGCACTACGTTTTCGATACCCCAGCCGACCGCATCGTCTGGGACGTCGGCCACCAGACCTACGGCCACAAGATCCTCACCGGCCGCCGCGAAGCAATGAGCGGGCTGCGCCACTGGGGCGGCATTTCGGGTTTCCCGCGCCGCTGCGAGAGCGAATACGACACCTTCGGCACCGCGCACTCTTCCACCTCCATCTCGGCCGCGCTGGGCATGGCGGTAGCGGCGCGGGATCGCGCCGATGACAGCCATGCCATCGCGGTCATCGGCGATGGCGCTATGTCGGCCGGGATGGCTTTCGAGGCGCTCAACAACGCCGGCGACATGGAAGGGATCAACCTGCTGGTGATCCTCAACGACAATGAAATGTCGATCTCGCCGCCGGTCGGCGCGCTGACCAAGATCCTCGCCCGCCTGATGTCCGGCTCCACCTACAACGCCGCCCGCCGCGTCGGCGAGAGGGTGCTGGGCGTGGCGCCGCCGGTGGCCGATTTCGCGCGCAAGGTCGAAGAACACGTGAAGGGCATGATCACGCCCGGCACGCTGTTCGAGGAATTCGGCTTCCGCTACTACGGCCCCATCGATGGCCACGACCTCGACACCCTCATCCCCACGTTGCAGAACCTCCGGAAGCTCAAGGGCCCGCAGTTCCTGCACGTAATCACCCGCAAGGGCCAGGGCTACAAGCTCGCCGAAGCGGATCCCATCCTCTACCACGGCGTCTCCAAGTTCGACCACACCGCCGGCATCCAGCCAGCGAAGAGCAGCGGCAAGCTCACCTACACCCAGGTATTCGGCGATTGGTTGTGCGACATGGCTGCGCGCGACCCCAGCGTCGTCGCCATCACCCCGGCAATGCGGGAAGGCTCCGGCCTGGTGCGCTTCGCCCAGGAGTACCCGGACCGCTACTACGACGTGGGCATCGCCGAGCAGCACGCACTGACCTTCGCCGCCGGCCTCGCCTGCGAAGGTCTCAAGCCGGTGGTGGCGATCTACTCCACTTTCCTGCAGCGCGCCTACGACCAACTGGTCCACGACATCGCCCTGCAGAACCTCCCGGTAGTGCTGGCGATAGACCGCGGCGGCCTGGTCGGCGCCGATGGCGCTACCCACCACGGCGCGTTCGACCTCTCCTATCTCGCCTGTCTGCCCAACCTCGTCATCATGGCGCCTGCCGACGAGAATGAATGCCGGCAGATGCTCTATACCGCTGTTCGCCATGACGGCCCCACGGCGGTCCGTTATCCGCGCGGCAGCGGGGCCGGCGTCGTTCCGGAACAGGAGATGACCGCTCTGCCCATCGGCAAGGGCGAAGTCCGCCGCAATGGCAGCAAGATCGCGTTGCTGGCCTTCGGCTCCATGCTGAGTGTTGCGCTGGAGGTCGGCGAAGCACTGGATGCCACCGTCGCCAACATGCGCTTCGTCAAACCGCTGGATGAGGCACTGATCGCCGAGCTCGCGCGCACGCACGATCTACTGGTCACGCTGGAAGAAAATGCGGTCATCGGCGGCGCGGGCTCCGAGGTTTCCCGCGCACTCGATGCCCTGCCACAACGGCCGCGGCAACTGCGCCTGGGCCTGCCGGATCGTTTCATCGACCACGGCGATCAGGCCCAGCTGCTCGCCTCCATTGGCCTGGACAAGGCCGGCATCCTCAGCGCGATTGAGGATGCCTATCCGAGCAATAGTTGAGTGGTTTTGTCGGGAATGCTAGCATCCCGACCACTATCGGTGCCTTTCAGCCGAATACAACAGAGAACAGCCCCATGAATGCCCCACACGCGGCACACGCCATTCCAGACGTCCAGAACCTGGCCGACAGCCGCCAGATCGCCATCAACAAGGTCGGCATCAAATCCATCCGCCACCCGGTGAAGGTGAAAGACAAGAATGGCGGCGTGCAACACACCGTCGCCGTCTTCAACATGTACGTCGGCCTGCCCCACAATTTCAAGGGCACCCATATGTCGCGCTTCGTCGAGATACTGAACAGCGACGAACGCGAGATCTCGGTCGAGTCCTTCGAGCCAATGCTGCGCGAGATGGTGAAGCGCCTGGAGGCAGAGACGGGCCATGTGGAGATGACCTTCCCCTACTTCATCAACAAGGCGGCGCCGGTATCCGGCGTGCAGAGCCTGATGGACTACGAAGTCACCTTTACCGGCGAAATCCACGAAGGCGGGCGTTATGAGTTCAAGATGAAAGTCGTGGTGCCGGTCACCAGCCTCTGCCCCTGCTCCAAGAAAATCTCCGCCTACGGCGCCCATAATCAGCGCTCCCATGTGACCGTGACGGCGACGCTGAACGATCACCTGTGGATCGAAGAGATGGTCCAGTTGGTCGAGAGCCAAGCATCCTGCGAACTTTATGGGCTGTTGAAGCGTCCCGACGAGAAGTACGTCACCGAGCGCGCTTACGACAATCCGAAGTTCGTCGAGGACATGGTGCGTGACGTGGCAGGCCTGGTGCATGCGGAAGCCCGCATCGACGCCTATGCCGTGGAATCCGAGAACTTCGAGTCCATCCACAATCATTCAGCATACGCATTGATTGAGCGAGACAAGCGGCAAGGCTGATTTCACCCGCGTAAATATGAGAAAAGCGGTGGACCCCAAAAGGCCACCGCTTTTTTGCTTTCCCATGCAAAGCGCAAACTGGCCCATTGCAAACTCGCTACCGACGGTGGCTGAGGCTGCGTGAGACGGACTCAATTCAAGCTTCTCGAACCCGAAAAACGAAAAACCCAGATGATTTCTCATCTGGGTTCTGAATTTTTTGGCGCGCCCGGAAGGATTCGAACCTCCGACCCCCTGGTTCGTAGCCAGGTACTCTATCCAACTGAGCTACGGGCGCTCCGTACTGCAGAGAAGAAAAATTATAGCAGCTTTTTTTTCTTCGTCAAATTTTTTTGGCGGAGAGGGTGGGATTCGAACCCACGTGCCAAGTTTCCCTGACCATCCGATTTCGAGTCGGCGCCGTTATGACCGCTTCGGTACCTCTCCGCGCTTCCTTGCAGGCTAGCCGCCGTAAAGGAGCGCGCATTATACGCACAAGGGCCGAGCTCTGCACCAGCACTTTTTCGCCGCCAGCCTCCGGCCGGGATTGGGCAATTGCCCTTCCCGTCGCCATCACGCAGAATCCGCCAGCCTTGAACCCACAATGCTCACCTTGCGCATCCTCCTGCTGGCGCTTTTCGCCTTCATTCTGTCGGGCTGCTCGCCCAACAAGCCCCCTCGCATCGCGGATTTCCGCAGCCTGGGCGAGTTGCGCGTGGCTACCCGCCTGGATGCAATTTCCTATCGCATGGATGAGGATGGGCGCCCTTCGGGATTCGAACATGACCTGCTCGAACGCCTGGGAGCGGAGTTGGGGGTACCAGTGCGTTTCGTCGTCTATCCGGATGCGACGCGCGCTCTGGATGCCGTGCTCAATGGCGAGGCACACCTGGCCGCGGCCGGCCTGGGCCTGAATGATCGCTTTCCCCTGAAATGGTCGGCTCCCCTGCGAGAGGTGGACTACGTGCTGGCGGGCCGCATCGATGCCCCCGAGATCGAAAAGGAAAGCGAACTGGCCGGGCGTGCCATTACCGTGCGCCGGGGGGCCTTGTCTGCCGACACGGTGGAGCAGATCCAGAAGCGGGTGCCCAACTTGACCATGCACCTGCAAGCCAAAGTGGATGATCAGACCCTGCTGGCTCAGTTGGCCGAAGGCAAGCACGACCTGATAGCGACAGACCGGGTCCATTTCGCACTCGCCGCCCAGATCTACCCTGCGCTGACCGTCGCCTACGACCTGCCGCTGAAGAGTCACATTGCCTGGGCCCTGCCAATGGAGCCCAATGATCCACTCGCGAATGAGGTCCAGATCTTCCTGGAAGAAGCGCGCGAGAGCGCACTCCTCTCCCGCATCGCCGATCGCTACTTCGGCCACGTCCGCCGCCTCGACGAGGCCGATATAAGCACCTTCTTCAGCCGCATCCAGGAACGGCTGCCTGCGCTGCGCCCACACTTCCATGATGCGCAGGCAAAGACGGGGATCGACTGGCGCTACCTCGCCGCGCTGGCCTACCAGGAGTCTCACTGGGATCCCTATGCCATTTCACCCACTGGCGTGCGTGGTTTGATGATGCTGACGGCGGACACCGCGGATCGGCTGGGAGTCAGCGACCGGCTGGATGCCCGCCAGAGCATCCTGGGCGGAGCGCGCTACTTTTCCATGCTCAAGGAGCAGTTGCCGGACGACATCGAGGATCCCGACAGGCAATGGCTGGCAACGGCCGCCTATAACCTGGGGATGGGACACTTGAACGGCGCGCGCGCGATTGCACGTGGCATGGGGCGAGACAACGCCTCTTGGTGGGACATGAAGGCCGTGCTGCCGCTGCTGTCACGCCCTCAATACGCTGCTCGCCTCAAGGCCGGGGCGGCCCGGGGGGGAGAAGCGGTGATCATGACGGAGAACATCCGCAATTTCTACGACATCCTGGTGCGGCTGGAGCCGGCTTACGAACCGCCCCTGACGCCGCCCAGGCTGCGGCTGAGCCAGCGCCCCTGAGCGCCAGCCCGCGCCGCTGAGCCTCAGCGTCGAGGTTCGAGCACCTCCAGCCCGCCCAGATAAGGCTGCAACGCCTTGGGCACGGCCACCGAGCCATCGGCGCGCTGATAGTTCTCCAGTACCGCCACCAAGGTACGCCCCACGGCCAGCCCTGAACCGTTGAGGGTGTGCACCAGTTCGTTCTTGCCCTGGGCGTTCTTGAAGCGCGCCTGCATGCGGCGCGCCTGGAAAGCCTCGCAGTTCGAGCAGCTGGAAATCTCGCGGTAGGTGCCTTGCGCCGGCAACCACACCTCCAGATCGTACGTCTTGGCGGCAGAAAAACCCATGTCGCCAGTGCACAGGGAAACGACGCGATAAGGTAGCTCCAGCCGCTGCAGTACCGCTTCGGCGTGGCCGACCATTTCCTCCAGCGCCTCGTAACTGCGCTCTGGATGGACGATCTGCACCATTTCGACTTTATCGAACTGATGCTGACGGATCATCCCGCGGGTGTCGCGGCCGGCGCTGCCCGCTTCCGAGCGGAAGCAAGGGCTGTGGGCGGTCAGCTTGATGGGCAGGGCCTCGGCGGCGAGCACCTGCTCACGCACGCTGTTCGTCAGCGAAATCTCCGAAGTCGAAATCAGGTACTGCTCCCGCACCTCGTCGTCGCCGCCGCGCAGCACCCAGAACATGTCCTCCTTGAACTTGGGTAGTTGCCCGGTACCTTCCAGTACCTCACGGTTAACGATGTAGGGGGTGTAGCACTCGGTGTAGCCATGTTCGCCGGTCTGAAGGTCGAGCATGAACTGGGCAAGCGCACGATGCAGGCGTGCGACCGGCCCGCGCATGAAGGTGAAGCGTGCACCGGAAAGCTTGGCACCGGTTTCGAAATCCAATCCGAGCGGACCGCCCAGGTCAACATGGTCCCGCACTTCAAAGTCATACACGCCGGGTGTACCCCAGCGCCGCACTTCCACATTGCCGCTTTCGTCTTCGCCCAATGGCACGCTCTCGTGCGGCAGGTTGGGCAGGCCGGCGGAAAAAGCGTTGATCTTCTCCAGCAGCACGGGCAGGGCTTGCTCACAAGCCTTCAACTCGTCCCCCAGCTTGCCGACTTCGGCCATCACCGCGCTGGCATCCTCACCCTTGGACTTCAGCATGCCGATCTGCTTGGACAGGCTGTTGCGCTGCGATTGCAGTTCCTGGGTACGGGTCTGCAGATGCTTGCGCTCGTCCTCGAGCGCAGTGAAGGCCTGAACGTCCAGCGCGAGGCCGCGTGTGGCCAGGCGGGCGGCGACTGTGTCCAGCTGGCCGCGGAGAAGTTGGATATCGAGCATTTAGTATTTCCTGAAACGTTTTTGCAATCAGTACCTTGGCGGGGGAAGCTGAAGCCCGTCCTGGGCTATATCCCGCAAGCGCCGGAGGGGAAAATCAAAAACTGCTCCGGCACCATTTTTCCGCAGCGCAAAAATAATCAATCGTATCAATTGCTTATTGATCAATTTCTCGGCGCTTTCCCTTGCTATTCCTCCCAGACGAAGTACCCTTCAGAGGGGACCACCAAGCCTCGCAGAAGGCAATTCGTAGGAGGAGTAGAGCATGCTATCTATTCGAGACTGCCTAGACTACTGCGACCTCACAGAGGATGAAGTGTCGCTGATCGCCGAACACACGGGCATTCCCGACGTTACCGCCGCCCAGATGGCTTGCGGCCTGGTGCAGACGCGCGAGGGCGTTCTGCTGTTGACCACCTACATGCTGGATCTCGTCGAGCAAGCCACCGAGCGCGGTGAATTCGAAAAGGCCGAGCATGCGAAGCTGCTGTGCGCACGATTCATGGCGGATCATCCGCTGACCCACTGAGTGAGTCCCGATCCCGGCGCGCCGCTCACCGAGCGCCGGGGTCTTCACCGGCCTCCTCGTCCAACTTCCTGAGACGGGCCAGTTTCTCCGCAATCTGCTGTTCCAGTCCGCGCGGCACCGGCTGATACCAGCCCGGTGGGGCCATGCCGTCCGGCAGATAGCTCTCGCCTGCGGCATAGGCATCCGGCTCGTCGTGCGCATAGCGATAGGCTTTGCCATAGCCAAGGTTCTTCATCAGCTTGGTCGGTGCGTTGCGCAGGTGCAGCGGAACCGGCCGCGAGCCGTCCTTGGAAACGAACTGGCGAGCGGCGTTATAGGCCTTGTATACCGCGTTCGACTTGGCCGCGCAGGCGAGGAAAATCGTCGCCTGCGCCAGGGCCAGTTCCCCTTCGGGCGAGCCCAGGCGCTCATAGGTGGAGCAGGCATTGAGGGTAATCTCAAGTGCACGAGGATCGGCCAGGCCGATGTCCTCCACCGCCATGCGCACCAGGCGCCGGCCGAGGTAGAGCGCATCCGCGCCGCCATCGAGCATGCGGCACAGCCAGTACAAGGCAGCGTCCGGATTGGAGCCGCGCACCGACTTGTGCAGCGCCGAAATCTGGTCGTAGAAGGCTTCTCCACCTTTGTCGAAGCGGCGCAGATTGCGTGACAGCGCCTCGTCGACGAATGTGGCCGTCACCGGCGCCACCTTGGCCGTTTCCGCCGCCACCTGAACCTGCTCGATCAGGTTCATCAATCGCCGCGCATCGCCGTCGGCAAAACCGATGAGCCGATCGCGCGCATCCTCATCGAAGCCGAGGCCGGGACAGGCATCGGCACGGGCGCGCTCGAACAGCGCCGCCATTGGCTGCTCACCGAGCGGCTCCAGTACGTAAACCGATGCCCGCGACAGCAGCGCCGAGTTCACTTCAAAGGACGGATTTTCGGTGGTCGCGCCGATGAAAGTCACCAGCCCCTGTTCGACGAAGGGCAGGAAAGCATCCTGCTGCGCCTTGTTGAACCGGTGAACTTCATCCACGAACAGGATGGTGTGGCGGCCTCGCGATTTTGCCGCCTGTGCCTGCTGGATGGCCTCGCGGATTTCCTTGACGCCGGAAAACACCGCGGAGAGCGCGACGAACTCGGCATCGAAACCCTGCGCCATGAGGCGCGCCAGCGTGGTCTTGCCGACCCCTGGCGGCCCCCACAGAATCATCGAATGCGGCTTGCCGGATTCGAAGGCCAGCCGCAGCGGCTTGCCCGGCCCCAACAGGTGTGCCTGTCCGGCTACCTCGTCCAGGCTCTGGGGCCGCATGCGTTCGGCCAGCGGGACGCGCGGCGGCTCCAGCGCCTCGAACAGGTCAGCCACCGCTCAGCGTCCGCCCTTGCTGGTATCGTCACCGATAACGTCTGCACCGGTCGGTGGAGTGAAGCGGAAGCGGCCGGCATCCACCGGCGGGTTGAGGACGAAGCGCGGAAAGAGCACCGTAGTCGTCTGGCCAAAGTTGTCGCGCATCTCCATCCGCTTCACTTGGGCACCAGCCAGGCCGATGCGCATCGCCTCGAAGCCACTGCCTTCCTGCCTGGGGCGCGCCTCTACCCAAGCCAGCCCCTCACTGTCGCCCCCTTCGGCGAGTTCGAAGTTCTGCTCCAGATCCCCACTGCCGAACAGGATGGCTGCCGGCGTCGCCCCCAGCGCGTCGCCGATGCGCTTCACCGTTACCTGATTGAGGTCACGATCCCAGATCCACAGCCGTTCACCATCGCCCACCAGTAGTTGCTGATAAGGCATCTGGTACTCCCAGCGGAACTTGCCCGGCCGGGAGAAGGCGAAGCTGCCGGCGGCCTGCTGCGGCTTGCGGCCAGACTTGGCGAGCACCGTCTGCTCGAACTCGCCCTCGGCACTGCGGGTTGCCTTCACGAACTGGCGCAGTTGCTCCACGCCGCCAGCCGCCCAGGACGCCGGGCCAGCCAGCAGCAGGCCCATCGCCATCACTGCGCCAGCAAAGACGCGCTTCATTCCGTCTCCTTCGCCGGGACCACGACTTCCCGGTTGCCATTGCTTCCCATGGAAGAAACCAGACCGGAGCGCTCCATCTGCTCGATCAGTCGCGCCGCCCGGTTGTAGCCGATGCGCAGATGCCGCTGGACCAGCGAGATCGAGGGCCGCCGCGTCTTCAGTACCACTTCGACGGCCTGATCGTAGAGCGGGTCGGCTTCGCCATCTTCCCCACCCTCGCCGCCACCGGCCGCCTCCAGATCGTCCTCCGCCGCGGCGAGGATGCCCTCGACGTAATCCGGTGGCCCCACGCGCTTGAGATGCTCCACCACCTTGTGCACTTCCTCGTCGGCGACGAAGGCGCCATGCACCCGCACCGGCAGGCCGGTTCCCGGCGCCAGGTAGAGCATGTCGCCCATGCCCAGCAGCGCTTCGGCGCCCATCTGGTCAAGGATGGTGCGCGAGTCGATCTTGCTCGACACCTGGAAAGCGATACGGGTCGGCACGTTGGCCTTGATCAGGCCGGTGATGACATCCACCGAGGGGCGTTGGGTGGCCAGGATCAGGTGGATGCCGGCGGCCCGCGCCTTTTGCGCCAGACGGGCGATCAGTTCTTCCACCTTCTTGCCCACCACCATCATCAGATCGGCGAGTTCGTCGATCACCACCACGATGTAGGGCAGGGTCTCCAGCGGCTCGGGGTTCTCCGGGCTGATCGAGAAGGGGTTTGTGAGCGGCTTCTCCGCCTTGCGCGCTTCGGTCACCGCTTTGTTGAAGCCGGCAAGGTTGCGCACGCCCACCGCCGCCATCAGTTTGTAGCGTTTCTCCATCTCGGCCACGCACCAGTTCAGCGCGTTGGCTGCGTGCTTCATGTCGGTGACCACCGGCGCCAGCAGGTGCGGAATGCCTTCGTAGATGGACAGTTCCAGCATCTTGGGGTCGACCATGATCAGCCGCACCCGCTCCGGTTCACTCTTGTACAGCAGCGACAGGATCATGGCATTGATGCCGACCGACTTGCCCGAACCGGTGGTACCCGCCACCAGCAGGTGCGGCATTTTCGCCAGATCAGCCACCACCGGCTGACCACCGATGTCCTTGCCCAACACAACGGTGAGCGGTGAGGCCATGTCGTGGTAGGCCTTGGAGCCGATGATCTCCGACAGGCGTACCGTCTGCCGCTTCGGGTTCGGCAGCTCCAGCGCCATGCACGACTTGCCCGGCACCGTCTCCACCACCCGCACCGACACCATGGACAGCGCGCGCGCCAGGTCCTTGGCCAGATTCATCACCTGGCTGCCCTTCACCCCGGTCGCCGGATCAATCTCGTAGCGGGTGATCACCGGCCCCGGATAGGCGGCCAGCACCTTCACCTCGACGCCGAAGTCGCCCAGCTTGGTCTCGATCAGCCGTGAGGTGAACTCCAGCGACTCGGCCGAAGGCGGCTCGCCATTGCCGCTGGGCGGATCAAGCAGCGCCAGCGGTGGAATCGCGCCCTCGGGCGCATCGGCGAACAGCGTTTGCTGACGCTCCTTCTCCACTTTCTCGGACTTCTGGATGACCGGCGTGGCTGGCTCGATGCGCAGCGGCGCAGGCTGTGCCTTCTCGGTCTTGCGCCGGCGGGTTTCAACCACCGCCTCCCGCTTTTGGGCGATCTCCTTGCCGGCCTGGCGATCCTGCCAGTTGCCAAAACCCGCCCGCGCGCGCAGCAGCGACTGTTCCAGCCAGAAACCCAGCCCCTCCACCACCGCCAGCCAGGACACGCCGGTGAACAAGGAAATGCCGCAAGCGAGCAGGGTCAGCAGCAGCAGGGTGCCGCCGGTGAAGCCGAAGGCGCCCTGCACCATCTGCCCCAGTTCCATGCCCAGCAATCCGCCGGGAGCCAGCGGCACCGCGGCGCCATGGCTATGAAAGCGCAGGGCCTCCAGCGCGCTGCTGGTCAACAGCACGACCAGGAAACCCGCGAGCACGATGAAGAAGGAGCGGCGATCCAGCGTCAGCTGGTTCTTCAGCCGGCGGAATCCCCACATCAGCCCGTAGCCGAGAAAGATCACCCACCACCACGCGGAAACGCCGAAGAGATAGAGCAGCAGATCGGCAAGCCAGGCGCCGAAGCGGCCGCCCGGATTGGCGACGCGCTCGACCTGCGCCGCATGCGACCAGCCGGGATCGGCCTTGGTATAACCGAGCAGCACCATGCCGACGTACAAGGACATCACGCCCAGGATGAGCCAGCGCGCCTCCTGCAGCAGCAGCGAGATCTTCTCCGGCAAGGGCTGGGAACGGGACGAGGAACGGAACAACATCAGGAGAGCCGGAGGGGAAACGACAGCGGGGGATTATATTCGATCGCTCTCCGCCGCCGTCCGGCCTTTGCCCTTGGTCACAAAGCGGGCTGTCGCCAAGGGCGGTTTCGTGCTTGAGCGTCAGACATCATTGAGGCGGCCGCGCAGCACCACGCCTTGGGCCGTCTCCTCGATCAGGCCCTGCTGGCCGAGGTCCTTCATCACCCGGCTCACCATCTCGCGGGAGGCGCCTATCATCTTGGCGATGTCCTGCTTGGATATCTTGCGCACCACCACCGCTTCGCCGTTCACATCCTCCGACATGTCCAGCAGCAGGCGGGCGACGCGGCCATAGACGTCCATCAGGGCCAGGCTCTCGATCTTGCGATCGGCGTTGCGCAGCCGCTCTGCCAGGTTGCCCATGATGCGCCAGGCGACCTCGAAGTTGTCCTGCATGATCTGACGGAAGTCCTGCTTGGCGATCATCACCAGGTCCGCCGGTACCACGGCGATCACCGAGGCCGAGCGCGGCTGCTCGCCGAACATGCCCATCTCGCCGAACAGTTCGCCCTGGCCAAGGATGGAAAGAATGACCTCGCGGCCATCCTCGTCGCTCACCACCACCTTGAGGCTGCCGGTAAGAACGAAATAGACGTAATCGGTTCGGTCGCCCGCCCGCACGACGGCCTGCCCGCGTGGAATGCGCCTCATCATGGCGACACGCGCGACTGCGGCCAGAACATCGTCCGTCAGTCCGTGGAACAGCGGGAAGGTCTTCAATGCGATGGTGGAAACAGCGGTCGGCTGGCTCATGAAGGCTCCTGCGGTCGGTTAGCACAAGATGCACTTTGGCATCGAGGCAAATGTCACGGAAGTATAGACGAATATCCTGTTACATCCGTGATCTCCCTGATGTATCTAATCCTCTTTAGCAGCAACCGGCAGCGATTGAACCTGCCTATCGGCGCCATTGGGCGGGCAATTCAAGGGCTCGCTATAATTCCGGCCATCCCCCAATCCGTCTCGGACAAGGCTCATGACCACAAAGCACGCCCGTTTGCTCATTCTCGGTTCCGGCCCCGCCGGCTATACCGCCGCGGTATACGCCGCGCGCGCCAACCTGGCACCGGTACTCATCACCGGCCTGGCCCAGGGCGGCCAGCTGATGACGACGACCGAGGTGGACAACTGGCCTGCCGACGCGGACGGCGTCATGGGGCCGGACTTGATGACCCGCTTCCAGAAACACGCCGAGCGCTTCAACACCGAGATGATTTTCGACCACATCCACACGGTGAAGCTGGGCGAGCGGCCCTTCCGCCTGGTCGGCGACAGCGGCGAATACACCTGCGACGCGCTCATCATCGCCACTGGTGCCACCGCCAAGTACCTTGGCCTGCCGTCTGAGGAGAAATTCGCTGGCCGCGGCGTGTCCGCCTGCGCCACCTGCGACGGTTTCTTCTACCGCAACCAGGACGTCGCGGTCATTGGCGGCGGCAACACCGCGGTCGAGGAAGCGCTGTACCTGGCCAACATCGCCAAGAAGGTCACCTTGGTCCATCGCCGCGAGAAGTTCCGCGCCGAGAAAATCATGATCGACAAGCTGATGGCGCGGGTAGCCGAAGGCAAGATCGAACTGGTGCTGGACTCGACGCTGGGCGAGGTACTGGGCGACAGCTCCGGCGTGACCGGCATGCGGGTCAAGAACCTGAAGAGCGGCACTACCCAGGACATCGCCCTCCAGGGCGTGTTCATCGCCATCGGCCACAAGCCCAACACCGACATCTTCGAGGGTCAGCTGGAGATGGAGAACGGCTATATCGTCACCCACGGCGGCCGTAGCGGAAACGCGACCCAGACCAGCGTGACCGGCGTGTTCGCCGCCGGCGACGTGCAGGATCATGTCTACCGTCAGGCGGTCACCTCTGCCGGTACCGGCTGCATGGCGGCGCTGGATGCAGAGCGCTACCTGGACACCCTGGACGTCTGACCATGCCGCGCCGTCGCCAGGCCGCCTCCCCGCCTGCGGCGGCGCCCCGCACCAAAACGTCCGAGAGCCCCTTCCACGCCCTGTCCGGGCTCAGGCTGGACAGCAAACCCAAAGCTGGATCGACTCCGGTCCGGGCCAGTAGGCCAGCGCTCCCCTCTCCCACGGCAGGCACGGCCGCATCCGATGACGAGGAAGCGCTGTTCCGGCAGGCCATGCAGGGCGCCCGTCCGCTGGACCGAAACGACAGGGTGGAGCTGGAACGCCCTCGCCCCGCCCCCATCCCCCGCGCCAAGTCCACGACCGAAGAGGCGGACGAAGCCACTTCGCCCCGCCAGGCGCCGCTGGATCCGCTCTATGCCGCCTATGCGGACGTCACCCCGCTACGCGACAGCGGCAGGGTCGAGCTCGGGCCCGCCCCTCGCCGCGCCACGGTGGAAGCGGAGAAGCAGCACGCGATGCGCGCCAAAACGGGTGAAACCTCCTCCCTCATCCTGCCGCCTGAGCACAGCTCGATGGATGACCTCGAGTTGTTCCGCTACATGGCGCGCGACGCCCAGCCGGTGGACACCCGCAACCGGGTGGAACTGGAACGCACACCGCCCCTGCCGGCGCCGGTGAAACGGGAAGCAGACGAACGCGCCGCACTGGACGAATCCCTGAACACGCCGCTCAGCTTCGAGGACCGGCTGGACATGGGCGACGAAGCCGCCTTCCTGCGCCCCGGCCTGCCACGCCGCGTGCTGTCCGACCTCAGGCGCGGGCGCTGGGTGCTGCAGGGAGAGATCGACCTGCACGGCTACACCCGGGACGAAGCGCGTGCAGCCCTGGCCCAGTTCCTGACCCACAGCCTGCAGCAGGGGCGACGCTGCGTTCGGGTAATACACGGCAAGGGCCTGGGGTCGCCCGGACGTGTCTCCATCCTGAAACAGCTCTCCCGCGGCTGGCTGGCACAACGGGAAGAAATCCTCGCCTTCTGCCAGGCGGGGCCGCACGACGGCGGCAGCGGTGCCCTGCTGGTGCTGATGCGGGCTCAGAACGGTACGCCACCCCGGAAATGAAAGCGGCCCGCAAGGGGCCGCATGTCTTCCAGAGCCGTGGGAAGCTCAGATCGCCGCTTCGTCGGTCTCGCCGGTGCGGATGCGCACCACTTGCTCCACCGCGCTGACGAAGATCTTGCCATCGCCGATCTTGCCGGTGCGGGCCGCCTTGATGATGGCCTCCACCGCCTGCTCGGCGATGTCATCGGTCACCACGACCTCGATCTTGATCTTGGGCAGGAAATCAACGACGTATTCCGCGCCACGGTAAAGCTCGGTGTGCCCCTTCTGCCGGCCGAAACCCTTCACCTCGGTCACCGTCAGGCCGGCGATGCCCACCTCGGAAAGCGCCTCGCGCACCTCGTCGAGTTTGAACGGTTTGACGATGGCTTCAATCTTCTTCATCTCGGGTCTCCTTGTTCGGGATGGCATGCCGGCCTGTGCCCGGCACTGCGTCCTCTGTCATTCAAAACTCGTCTTGATAGCGGGATGTTATCGGATAACGCCAATCCCTGCCGAAGCCCCGCTGCGTCACCCGGATACCCACCGGCGCCTGGCGGCGCTTGTATTCGTTGCGCTTCAGCATGGCGACGGTCCGGCGGACCTCGGCTGCCTCGTAGCCGCGGGCGATGATCTCGCGTGGCGACTCATCGCGCTCCATATAGGCTTCGATGATGGCGTCCAACACCTCGTATGGAGGCAGGCTATCCTGGTCCTTCTGGCCCGGCTTGAGCTCAGCGGAGGGCGGACGGTCGATGATGTTCTTCGGGATCACCGGGCTGACGGTGTTCCGCCAGGCCGAGAGGCGATAGACGAAGGTCTTGTACAGATCCTTCAACACCGCGAAGCCACCTGCCATGTCGCCATACAGGGTTGCATAGCCGGTGGCCATTTCGCTCTTGTTGCCAGTGGTCAGCACGATGGCGCCGGTCTTGTTCGACAGCGCCATCAGGATCATGCCGCGGATGCGGCTTTGTAGGTTCTCTTCGGTGGTGTCTTCCGCCAGGCCGGCGAACTGGGGCGCCAACATCTCGCCGAATACCCTCATCGCCGGTTCGATGGCGATTTCGTCGTAGCGCACGCCCAGGCGTCTCACCATCTCGCGCGAGTCGTCCAGGCTCATCTGCGCGGTGTAGGGCGAAGGCATCATCACTGCGCGCACCCGCTCCGCCCCCAGCGCATCCACCGCAATCGCCAGCGTCAACGCCGAGTCTATGCCGCCGGAGAGGCCGATCAGCGCGCCGGGAAAACGGTTCTTGCCCAGGTAGTCCCGCACGCCCAGCTTCAGCGCCTCGTAAACCTCGGACTCCAGCGGGCCAGGCTCCGCCTTGCCACCGCCTTGCCAGTTGCCTGCTTCCAGCCGCAGGAATGCCAGGCCTTCGGTAAAAGCAGGCGCCTGGTAGGAGAGTTGCCCGTCGCGGTCCAGCGCAAAGGATGCGCCGTCGAATACCAGTTCGTCCTGACCACCCACCAGGTTGCAATACAGCGCCGGCAACCGGGTTTCCTCGACGCGCTCGCGCAGCACCTGCTGGCGCAGCGCCAGTTTCTTCATGTGATACGGCGAAGCATTGAGCGACAGCAGCACCTCTGCCCCCGCCGCCCGCGCCAGCACTGCCGGGCCGGGGGCCCAGATGTCCTCGCAGATCAACACGCCCACCCGCACACCCTTCAGTTCGAAGACACAGGGCGCGGAGCCGGGTTCGAAGTAACGCTCTTCGTCGAACACCTCCACATTGGGCAACAACTGCTTGTGGTAAGTCGCGAGCAAACGTCCATCCAGGAATACGGAAGCGGCGTTGTAGCGCATGCCTTCCCGCTCCTGCGGGTGGCCAAGCACCAGGCCGATACCGGTCGTGGCCGCGGCAACGCGCGCCATCTCCCGCTCGCAGGCCCGATAGAAATCGGGCCGGAGCAGCAGGTCTTCCGGCGGATAGCCGGATAGCGCGAGTTCGGGAGTCAGCAGCAGATCGGCGCCGGCGGCTTTCGCCTCGGTCAGCGCGGCGATGAGGCGATCCGCGTTGGCCACCAAGTCGCCAACGGTGAAATTGAACTGGGCAACAGCGATGGAAAGCGTGGTATTCATGGCCTCAACTATACCGCTTCATGATGAGCGCCGCGCCTTGGCCGCATGCCCGGGATGACGCAGCCGCGCCCTTTCAAGCCCCCGGCCAGAGAAGACCACGATGCCCTTTGCGGATGGATTTCACCTGCTCTCCAGCCTCGACCAAGTACCCGCCCGAGACTGGAACGCCCTTGCCGGCAGCCAGGCCTGCCTCTCCCACGCCTACCTGCACACCCTGGAAGCCACCGGTTGCGCCAACGCGGAAACCGGCTGGACACCCCGCCACGCGACGCTGTGGCGGGACGGCACGCCCCTGGCCGCCTTGCCCTTGTATGCCAAGCAGCACTCCTACGGCGAATACGTGTTCGACTGGGCCTGGGCAGACGCCTACCGGCGCCACGGGCTGGACTACTATCCCAAGTGGTTGTCCGCCGTGCCCTTCACTCCCATCCCCGGCGCCCGGCTGCTCGGCCAGAGCGCCGACAGCCGCCAGCAGTTGCTCGCGGCCACGCTGGAGATGGCGCGTCAAAGCCGGCTTTCCTCCCTGCACCTGCTCTTCCCCACCGAGGAGGAGGCGGCGTGGATGCGCGACGCCGGACTGCTGATCCGCCACGGCGTGCAGTTCCACTGGCGCAATGCCGGCTACCGCGATTTCGACGATTTCCTCGCCAGCCTCAATCACGACAAGCGCAAGAAAATCCGCCAGGAACGCCGCCGCGCCGGCGAGCATGGCCTGGCCCTGCGCTGGCTGGACGGCCGCATGGCGAACGCCGAAGACTGGGCCTTCTTCTACCGCTGCTACGCCACCACCTACGCACTGCACCGCTCGACGCCCTATCTCAGCCCGGCTTTCTTCACCCGGCTGGCCGACAGCCAGCCGAGCCAGGTCCGCCTGCTGCTGGCCGAGCGCAATGGCGAGCGGGTCGCAGGCGCCTTCTTCCTGTGTGACGAAGAGGCCCTCTACGGCCGTTACTGGGGGGCGACCGAGCATCTGCCCTTCCTGCACTTCGAGCTCTGCTACTACCAGGCAATCGAGTACGCCATCGGCCAGGGCCTCTCGCGCTTCGAGGGTGGCGCCCAAGGCGAACACAAGCTGGCGCGAGGACTAGAACCGGTTCCCACTCGCTCAGCGCACTGGATCGCCGACCCGCGCTTCCGCGACGCGGTCGATCGCTTCCTCGCCCAAGAGACCGAAGGCATGCGCTTCTACCTGGACGAGTTGTCGGAGCGCACCCCTTTTCGGCGCGAAAACAGCTGAAACCCAGCCGAAAAAGAACAGGGGCCCGCCAAAGCGGGCCCCGCGGTGCCGCAGCCTCCCGGCCGCAGGCACATCACCAGCCGAGCTTACTTGGCGGCCTTGGCGATGCCGTCCAGGATCTCCTGGCGCGCTTCGTCCAGCGAACCCCAGCCGACGACCTTAACCCACTTGCCCGGCTCCAGGTCCTTGTAGTGCTCGAAGAAATGCACCGTCTGCTTCATCAGCAGCTCGGGCAGGTCGTCGATGCTCTGCACCTTGTCGTACAGCGGGGTCAGCTTGGACACCGGTACCGCCACCACCTTGGCGTCAACACCGGACTCGTCTTCCATCTTCAGCACGCCCACCGGACGGCAGCGGATGACCACCCCGGGCAGCAGCGGGAAAGGCGTCACCACCAGCACGTCCACCGGGTCACCGTCGCCGGCCACGGTGTGGGGCACGTAGCCGTAGTTCAGCGGATAGCGCATGGAAGTGCCCATGAAACGGTCAACGAAGACCGCGCCACTGTCCTTGTCCACCTCGAACTTGATCGGATCCGCCTGCGCCGGAATCTCGATGATCACGTTGATGTCGTTCGGCACGTCTTTGCCAGCCTTCACGAGGTCGAAGCCCATATACCCTCCCATGGAAAAAGTGGCCCGGATTATAAGAGCAAATCCCACGCCTCACCTGTCTCGCCAGAGCACGGTCCGCCCCTTGGTTCCGGCCGCCCTACTTCCATCGCCGCAGGCGGTCCCGCCACCCATCCTTCCTACTCACTGTGAATCGGGTCACGAAGCGCTCGCAAACGGCTGGCTTGCATATATCAAAAGTCTTATTCTGCACGACCACTTCCCTCCGCCGGCTGCGCCGCCTCCAAATTGCTCCTCAGCCGCCTGTTCCGCCTCAACGAACGCAGCCTGCCCCACCTGTTGACGGCGGGCATGCTGTGCCTGGTCGTCGCGATGGCGGGCACGATAGGCATTCTCTCCATCCTCCACGACAGCAGGGAGCTGGAGACCCGCCTTGCCAGCCAGGAGGAAGAAACGCTGGCCGCCCACGAGGCCCACCTGCGCGATGAACTTGCCGCACTCGCGAACTATCTGGAGTTCCAACGCGCCAGCCGCGAAGAAAAGGCCAAGACCGCGCTGCGCGAACATGTGGATCAGGTGACCGACATGGTCGAACGCCTGTACGCGCGGGAGAAGGACCGCCTTCCGCCCGACCGGCTGCGCGCCCTCATTGTCGAAGCCTTGCGGCCGATGCGCTTCCTCCACGGCCGCGGCTACTACTTCATCGACGATCTCCAGGGCAATTGCGTGCTGCTGCCGACCGACCCGGCGCGGGAAGGCAGCTCGCTGTGGAACAACCGCGACGACACCGGCCGCTACATCATGCGGGGGCTGGTGGACGCGACCAAGAACCCCGAAGGCCGCGGCTACTCCCGCTACCGCTGGTACCGGCCCGACCGCCCGAACGAGATGGCGGACAAGCTGGCCTACGTACGCCGCTTCGAACCCCTGGGCTGGGTGATAGGCGCCGGCGAATATCTGCACGAGGTCGAGGCCGACCTGCAGCGTGAGGCATTGGCCCGCATCGCGGCGCTGCGCTTCCATCCGGACGGGGTGGTCGGCGTGCTGACGCTGGCAGGCGACGTTCTGCTCGAACCCCGCCTGCCCACCGAGCAGAGCGGGCTGCGGCCCGCGGCCCTCGGCCCCGCTGCCGACTGGACCAAGCAGGCCCTCGACATCGCCCGGCACGGCGGTGGCAAGCTGGAGTTGGTGCAGAGCACCGCCCACGGCAGCCAGCGCCGCCTGGCCTATGTCAGCCAGCATGAACCCTGGGGCTGGTACTTGGTGGCCAGCATCGGCCTGAATGAACTGGACGGCATCCTGGAGCGCGAGCGCGTGGCCTTGCAGCAGAGCGCCCACCAACGGCTGCGGCTGGCGCTGATCGCGCTCGGCCTGTGTACCGCCACCACGCTGCTGCTCGGGGTATTGCTATCGCGCTGGCTGTCCGGGCGCTTCGCCATGTATCACAACGAGCTGGCCCTCAGCAGCGCGGCGCTGCGGGAGAGCAACCGCCAGCTGCAACTCTCCTCACGGGTATTCGAATCCGGCAACGAGGCAATGATGGTGCTGGATGAGCGCTTCCGCTTCCTGTCGGTCAATCCCGCCTTCCTCCGGCTTACCGGCAACCAGCCCGAACTGGCCGGCCCCGGCACCTGCGCTGCGGACCTCATCAGCGTCGGCGACCAGGGCCTCGCCCCGGTGCAGCGCGCCCTGGCCCAGGCCGGCGCCTGGAATGGCGAAGCCACCCTGCGCTTGGGCATGCAGAGCAAGCTGCCGGTCCAGTTGTCGATCAACGCGGTCGCCAATGAAGAAGGCCAGATCGCCCATTACGTCGGCGCGCTGGCAGACATCAGCGCCCGCAAAGAAGCCGAGGCCCGGTTGCGCCGTCTGGCCGAGTTCGACCCGCTGACCGAGTTGCCCAACCGCGCCCTGCTGCGGCAGCGGATGGACGAGGCCATCGAAGCCGCCCGCCAGGACGGCACACCGGCGGCCCTGCTGTTCATCGATCTTGACCGCTTCAAGAACGTGAACGACTCCCTTGGCCACGGCGTGGGCGACGCCCTGCTGCAGCAAGTCGCCGCCCGGCTGCGCACCCTCGCTGGCGACGGCGACACCGTGGGCCGCTCCGGCGGCGACGAGTTCATCCTGGTGCTGCGCCATACCGGCGCAGCAACCGAAATCGCCAGCCACGCCGAGCGCATCGTCCGCCAGTTCGCCGCGCCCTTCCTGATCGGCCGCTACGAGCTCTCGGTCACCCCCAGCATAGGCATCGCCGTGTGGCCGCAGGACGGCGAAGACGCAGAAACGCTGCTGCGCAACGCGGATGCGGCGATGTATCACGCCAAGTCCGCCGGCCGTAACACCTACAAGTTCTTCACCGCGGAGATGAACCTCCAGGTCAGGGAGCGGTTGGAGCTGGAAAATCTGCTGCGCCAGGCGGAAGCGCGCCAGGAGCTCTCCGTGCACTACCAGCCCCAGGTAGATCTCGCCAGTGGCCGCTTGATCGGCTGCGAAGCGTTGCTGCGCTGGCACGCAGGCGAACGGGGCAACATCCCGCCCGGCCGCTTCATCCCGGTGGCGGAAGATACCGGCCTCATCGTTCCCATCGGCCGCTGGATCCTGAAAACCGCCTGTGCCCAGGCCCAGGCCTGGCGACAGGCGGGGCTGGGCGACCTCCAGGTGGCCGTGAACGCCTCGGCGATACAACTGCATCACGGCGACTTCGTCGAGACGGTGGCAACTGTGCTGGCGGAAACCGGCCTGCCGGCTGAACTGCTGGAAATCGAACTGACGGAAAGCACCCTAATGACCGACGCCGACAGCGCGGCCGCCACACTCAGAGCCCTGAAGGTGCTGGGTGTGGGCCTTGCCATCGACGACTTCGGCACCGGCTACTCCAGCCTCGCCTACCTGAAGCGCTTCCAGCTGGACCGGCTGAAGATAGACCGCTCCTTCATCAACGATCTGCCCGCCGACAAAGACGATGCCAACATCACCCGCACCATCGTCGGCATCGCCCGTAACCTCGGCCTGAGCGTGCTGGCCGAAGGGGTGGAAACCCCGGCGCAGCAGCAGTTCCTGCTGGAGCATGGCTGCGACGAAGGTCAGGGTTACCTGTTCTCCCGCCCCTTGCCGGCCGGGGACATGGAGGCCCTGCTGCGGGCGACCGGTACCCGCGGCAGCGCCTAGCCCGCTGAGGGCAGGGAAAAGGTCAGGCGCTGGCAGCCTCGAAGCCAGCGTCGTCCACCGCCTGGCACAGGTTCTCCACCGAGACCTTGGCCGGATCGAACGCCACCTTGGCCTCTCCGGCCTCCAGCGACACCTCAGCCCGCTCCACCCCCGGCAGCGCCTGCAGCACGCCAGTCACGTTACGTACGCAGCCGCCACAGCTCATACCGGCGATCTTGATCGTCACTTCACTCATTGCACCACTCCTTCTGGATAAAGAAATCAGGCCCGGGGCCGCCAGCGACGCAGCAACAAGGAATTGCTCACCACGGAAACCGAACTCATCGCCATGGCGGCGCCGGCAATCACCGGATTCAGCAGTCCCAGCACCGCCAGCGGGATGCCCACCACGTTGTAGATGAAGGCGAAGAACAAGTTCAGCCGGATGCGCCGCAGTGTCGCCCGCGACAGCGAGATCGCATCCGCTACGCCAGCAAGGCTGTTACGCACCAGCGTGATGTCGGCCGCCTCCACCGCAATGTCGGCGCCCACGCCCACCGCGAAGGACACGTCCGCCGCTACCAGCGCAGGCGCATCGTTGATGCCATCACCCGCCATGCCGACCCGCTCGCCGCCGTGCTTCAGTGCCTCGACTGCCGCCGCCTTGTCGCCCGGCAGCACATTGGCTTGCCATTCTTCGACGCCGGCTTCGGCGGCGATTGCCCGCGCGGTAGCTTCATGGTCGCCAGTCAGCATCACCACCCGCAGGCCAAGCTCGCGCAGACGCCTCACCGCGGCCGCCGAATCCGGCCTCAGACGGTCGGCGACACCGATCACCCCGGCGCAGGCGCCATCCACCGCCACCGCCACCAGGGTCTGCCCCCGGGCCGCCAACGCCGCTACCTCAGCGGCTGGCAACGCAATCGCACGCTCCTCCAGGAAGGCAGGCGAGCCGACCAGCACCCTCTGCGCCCCCAGGCGCCCTTCGATGCCGCGTCCGCCCACGGCGCGGACATCCCGCAATTCATCCGTCGGCATGGTTACCCCTTCCGCGGCGGCCAGGATGGCCTGGGCGATGGGGTGGCTGCTGGTTCGCTCCAGCGCCGCCGCCAGGGCCAGCAGCCCATCCCGCGTCCGGCCTTCGGCCGGGCGGACGTCCACCACTCTCGGCGCGCCTTCGGTGAGCGTGCCGGTCTTGTCCACCGCCAGCACCGAGATGCGCTCCGCCAGTTCCAGCGCAGCCGCGTTCTTCACCAGCATGCCGGCGCGCGCGCCCTGCCCGGTCCCGACCATGATGGCGGTTGGCGTCGCCAGTCCCAGTGCGCAGGGGCAGGCAATCACCAGCACTGCCACCGCGTTGATCAAGGCCTGGGAGAAATCGCCGGCATACAACCACCAGCCAATGAAGGTGAGCAACGCGATGCCGACGACCACCGGCACGAATATCGCCGAGATGCGGTCCGCCAGCCGCTGCACTGGCGCCTTGGAGCCCTGCGCCTGCTCCACCAACCGGATGATGCCGGCCAGCAGGGTCGCGGCCCCCACTCCTGTCGCCCGACAGCGCAGCACCCCCTCGCCGTTGAGAGCCGCGGCATAGACCTCGTCGTCCGCCTGCTTGTCCACCGGCAGGCTTTCGCCAGTGAGCATGGCCTCATTGACCGCCGAACGGCCTGAGACGACGACGCCATCCACCGGCACTGCGTCGCCAGGGCGCAGGATGAATTCGTCCCCCGGCTGCAGGCTATCCACCGGAACCTCCACCACCGCACCGTCCCGCTCCACCCACGCCCGCCGAGGCTGCAGGCGCAACAGCGCATCCAGCGCGGCGCCCGTGCGCGCCTTGGCTCGCGCTTCCAGCAACTTCCCCAGCAGCACCAGGGTGATGATGGTGGCCGACGCTTCGAAATACACATGGAGCCCATGCCAGCCGCCCAGCGTCACCACCAAGCTGTAGAAGTAGGCCATGCTGGTTCCCAGCGCCACCAGCACGTCCATGTTGGCCCCTCCGCCGCGAACGGCTGAGAAGGCGCCGCGGTAGAAGCGGGCTCCGATCCAGAACTGGACCGGCGTGGCAAGAATCAGTTGCAGCCAGCGCGGCACGATGTCGTAATGCCCCTCTCCACCCCAGCCGGCGCCGAACATGACGGGCATCTGTGCCAGCAAGGGCAGCGACAATAGCGCCGCGATGCAGAAGCGCCTCAGTTCCGCATTCCAGGCCCGCTTCTGGCGGTCCCGCTCTTGCTCCCGCTGGGCAGTGCTGGTCTCGTGCGCCTCGAATCCTGCACGCGCAACCGCGGCCTTGACGCCCTCCACAGTCGATAACCCCGGGGTGTAACGCAGGCTGGCCCGTTCACTAGCGAAGCTGACGCTGGCCTGCACGCCGGGAAGCCGGTTCAGCACCTTCTCGAGCCGGGTCGCACACGCGGCACAACTCATCCCGGCTATCGCCAATTCCAGATCAGCGTCCGGCACCTGAAAGCCCGCCTTGCGGATGCTGCCGATTACCGCGTCGGCGTCGGCCTGCCCGCCCTCCAGCGTCACATGGGCTTTCTCGGTGGCGAGATTCACCGTCGCCGCAACCCCTGGCAGGCGGTTGAGCACCTTCTCGATACGAGTGGCACAGGCAGCGCAGGTCATGCCGGCAACCGGCAGATCCAGCGTGCGCGCGTTCTCGGCGGCCCCTTGCGAGCCAGCGGCCAAGGAGTGGCTTGCCATAGCGATCCTCTTGCGGATAAAGCAGTCAGGATGCAGTCTAAACACCGTACTCAAGTACGGAGTCAACCCCACCATGGCTACCCTCTCCTCCAGCTACACCATAGGCACCCTCGCACGAGCAGCGCAGGTCAATGTGGAAACCATACGCTACTACCAGCGACGCGGCCTGCTGCCTCGGCCAGCAGTGGTCGGCGGCGGCTATCGCACATACAGCGAAACGGACCTCGCCCGGCTGCGGGCCATCAAGCGCGCGCAGCATCTAGGTTTCTCGCTGGAAGAGATCGAAACGCTGCTGTCGTTGAACGAGGAGACGGATCGGGTGAAGGCGCGCAATCTGGCTCAGGACAAGGTGAGCCTCATCGACGCCCGGATTGTTCAGCTGATGGAAATGCGCAATGCACTGGCAGAACTGGTGGATTGCTGCCGCCACGGCGATACCGCGGCCCCCTGCCCCATCCTCCGCGCCCTCAGTGCCTGAAGCGGCGGCTCAAACCACGCAAAGCACGCCATTCCACAAGCTGCCGCCAAGCGAGGGAGCATGGATGAGGCCGAAAACGCCGAAGCCCATCACCATCAGCCCTGCGGCTAAACGAACCCGACTGTTCCGGGTGATATCCCGAAAGCGCTTGAACAGCAACCCGGCGAGCAACAGGTTCGGCAAGGTTCCCAAGCCAAAAGCCAGCATCAGGCCGGCACCCCGGGCCGCAGAGCCCGTCACCAACGCGGCTGCAAGCACGCTATATACCAGGCCGCAGGGCAGAAACCCCCAAAGCAATCCGAGTGGAAAAGCCTGCTTGGGCGAATGCGCCGGCAGAAAGCGCCGGGTCGCTGGCTGCACCTTGCGCCAAAGCCGATGCCCCATACGCTCCACTGGCGCCAACACACGGGTAAAGCCTGTGAGATACAACCCGAGGGCCACCAGCATCAGATTGGCCAGTACATACAGAGTGATCTGTACCGGCAATACCCCGCTATACAGCAAGCCAACCGAACCAATTGCGCCCAGCAGCGCGCCCACAACCGTGTAGGTAGTGATGCGGCCGAGGTTGTACGCCAGATGGATAGGCCACTGACGGGCCTGCTCGGACGGCAGCTTAACCTGCACGCTGAGCGCCCCGACGATGCCACCGCACATGCTGACGCAATGGGTACCGCCAAGGAGGCCAATCAGGAATACGGCGAAATAGCCGGTTTCAGGCATGAATGAGGCTCAAGGACACGAAAGAGTGCAACCGCCACGGGCCGCCCATTCTACCCGGCCGCCCGTCGTGTCAGATCACCCTGGAGTAACGCGCGCGCTCGCGATCAGCCCGAAGATAACGGTCAAAGATCATTGCGATCCCGCGAACGAGCAGGCGCCCGGCGGGCATCACGCTGATCCAGTCGCCGTCCATCTTGACCAGCCCGGCCGCCTCCATCTCCACCAGATCGGTCAGCTCCTCGGCAAAATAGCTGCGGAAGTCGATCAGGTGTGCAATCTCGATGGACTGGATCGAGAGTTCGAAGTGGCACATCAGCGCCTGGATGATGGAGCGCCGCAGCAGATCGTCGGCGGTCAGCTCAATCCCGCGCAGCACCGGCAGCTCATCGCGGTCCAAGGCGTCGTAATACTCGTCCAGCGTTTTCACATTCTGGGAGTAGACCGGTCCGATCTTGCCGATGGCAGACACGCCAAAGGCAAGCAGATCGCACTCCGCCTGAGTGGAATAACCCTGGAAATTGCGGTGCAGCCGGCCTTGCCGTTGGGCCACGGTGAGCTCATCATCCGGCTTGGCGAAATGGTCCATCCCAATGTAGACATACCCCGCCTCGGTCAGGCGGCGGATGGCCAGTTGCAGTATCTGCAGCTTGGAGTCCGCCGACGGCAACTGGATCGGGACGATGCGCCGCTGAGGCTTAAACAAACCCGGTAGATGAGCATAGCTGTACAAGGAGATGCGGTCAGGCGCTAGCTCCAGTACCTGCTCGATGGTGCGATTGAAGCTGATGACGTTCTGCTTGGGCAAACCGTAGATGAGGTCCAGGCTGATGGAGCGGAAACCGGTTGTCCGCGCAGCATCGATGACCAGCTTGGTCTCCTCGAAACTCTGGACACGGTTCACCGCCTCCTGAACATCCTCCGCAAAATCCTGCACGCCCACGCTCATGCGGTTGAAGCCGAGATCCGACAGGAAAGCGATGGTGTCGTACCCGACCTTACGGGGATCCACCTCAATCGAATACTCGCCGTTCGGTACCAGGTTGAAATGCGCACGCACAGAATCCAGCAGTTGCTGCATTTCCTCGTGGGACAGGAAGGTCGGCGTGCCGCCACCAAGATGCAGTTGGGTGACCTGCTTGGTCCCCTCGAGGCTGGCCGCCTGCATCTCTATTTCTTTCGCCAAGTACTTGAGGTACTTGCTCGAGCGGGCATGATCCTTAGTGATGATCTTGTTGCAGGCGCAGTAGTAGCAGATCGTGTTACAGAAAGGGATGTGGAAGTATAATGAAAGCGGTCTACTCATCCCTCCCACTGCTCGCTTACCGAGCCAGTCCTGCAGGGCGCTGGCATCGAAAGCCTCGACGAAGCGGTCTGCAGTGGGATACGACGTGTAACGCGGTCCGTTTATATCGAACCGGCGAATCAGTTGGGGATCGAAGATTAGGTTCTTAGTAGTCATGGTCGTATACAGGCAATTTCTGATGAAAGATGGCAGAAAGCCCTGATTGTGTGTTTGATGTGGATCAACGGTAGCCCCATGATCCGCTAGCCGGAGACGGAGCGAGTTTATTGTGCAAATGAAGGCAACGGTACCGGTAACGGTAGCCGGGTTAAAGACAGCGTGCTCGCAGTGCAATCTGGTGGAGCTCTGTCTGCCCTTCGGCATGTCGGAGAACGAGCTCGACCGGCTGGACGAGCTGGTCGGTGCTCGCCGCAAAATCAAGCGGCAGCAGAATCTTTACCGTGCCGGCGATCCCTTCGAAGCCATCTATGCGATTCGGGCCGGCTCATTCAAAACCGACGTCTTGCTTGAAGATGGTCGCGAGCAGGTCACGGGCTTCCAGATGACTGGAGAAATCCTCGGACTGGACGGCATAAGCACCGAGTTGCACTCCTGCAATGCGATCGCGCTTGAGGACAGCGAAGTCTGCGTGATTGCATACGCCAAGCTGGAGGAGCTATCACGTGAGGTTGAAGGGCTGCAGCACCAGTTTCATAAGGTGATGAGCCGGGAGATTGTACGTGATCATGGTGTCATGATGCTGCTCGGCTCAATGCGGGCAGAAGAACGGCTGGCAGCCTTCCTGCTCAATATGTCTCAGCGCTTCACCGCTCGGGGATTCTCGGCAGCCGAGTTTCACCTGCGAATGACGCGTGAAGAAATCGGCTCGTACCTGGGTCTGAAGCTGGAAACGGTTTCCCGCGCTTTCTCGCGCTTCCAGGACGAGGGCTTCGTTGCCGTCCAACAAAAACACATTCGTATCTTGGATAACGCCGGCCTCAAGCGCCTGATTCAGCACCAACCCTGCGGACGCTGATAGGAATCCCGGACGGTAGCCCGCAGCATCGCGTCTTACAGAAGAACATCTAGAAAACCCAGAGGCTGACGGCTTAGCGCCACTGAAATAATCCAGCCAAAAACCATCAAAGCCATAACAAGGGCCAGCACACGCTGGCCCTTTGTTCGTCCACGCCGTAGGGCAAACGCACCCAGAATTATGTAGAGCACCAAACCACTCAGCTTTGCGGTAAGCCAGCTGTCTCTGAATGGATATTGATGGCTGGCAAACGCCAACCAAACCGCACTGGCAAGCAGGACCGTATCGACAACGTGCGGAATGACTCGAGCCAGGCGAGATCGCGACAACCCGCTGCCCATTACCATCCAAAGGCCTCTTAAGACAAAGCCCGCACCACTCAGCACAACACACGTAACGTGGATATGCTTGATAGTCAGATAGCTAAGCACATTTCCCCCAGGGCAATCGCACCCTCATATCATGAATTCGAGCAATTCGGCACGGAACGCATCCGAGGTAGCGGCCAGCATCCGCTTGGTCTTGGTGCTGCCCTTGCGCGGCGTATTCAGGCGAAGCAGGTTCATCACGATGTGGCGAACGATGGCGAGATTGTTGGCGGCGAATCCGGTGCGCACGGTGGATGAGCAGCCCCACGAATTTCGTCTTCCAACGTAGTCGTCGTACGTTCGACGCAACGGGAGGAAGAACGACGTGAAACGCATCCCGAAGCAGGAATACACGGCCGAGTTCAAGGAGCAGGCGGCCAAGCGAGCCGACGAGATCGGCAGCATCGCCCGAGCCGCGGAAGAGCTGGGGCTGGTCGAACAGACGCGACGCAACTGGGTCAAGGCGGCGAAGGCGGGCAAGCTCAATCCGGCCGGCGCCAAGCAGATCACAGCCGAGCAGATGGAGCTGTCGCAGTTGCGCGCCCAGGTAGCGCGCCTCGAGATGGAAAATGAGATCCTAAAAAAAGCGACGGCATATTTCGCGAAGGAGCGGCTGTGAAATATGCCTGGATCGAGAAGCAGCGCAGATCCTTCCCGTTGCCGGTCCTGTGCGACGCCCTGCCGGTGAGCCAAAGCAGCTTTCGAGCCTGGCAGGCGGGCGGCACGGGTAATCCCCCATTTTCAGGGGCAGCCAGAAGTAGAGCTATGCGGCCATGGCCAGCCGCTGCTTTAGGGTGATGCCGCCCAAGGCCATGTTGGGGCGCTCGTGATTGTAGAGCCAGAGCCAGCGGGTAGCGTAATCCTGGACCTCGGCGATCGACTCGAACAGGTAGTGACCGAGCCAGTCGTAGCGTACGGTGCGGTTGAAGCGCTCGACGTAGGCGTTTTGCTGCGGCTTTCCGGGCTGGATGTAATCGAGCCGAACGCCGTTCTTCTGTGCCCACTCGGTCAGCATCTTGCCGACATACTCCGGTCCGTTGTCGCTGCGGATCGCCGTTGGCTTGCCTCGCCATTCGATCACCTGTTCGAGCGCGCGCACGACCCGCTCTGCGGGCAAGGACAGATCGATGTCCATGGCGAGCGCTTCGCGGTTGAAGTCATCAATGATGTTGAGCAGCCGGAAACTGCGCCCATCGGCCAGCTGATCGTGCATGAAGTCCATCGTCCAGCACTGATTGATCGCCTCGGGCACCGCCAGCGGTTCGGGCTTCTCGCGCACGATCCGCTTTCGCGGCTTGATGCGTAGATTGAGCTCGAGCTCGCGATAGATCCGATACACCCGCTTGTGATTCCAGCGGTAGCCCTTCACGTTTCGCAGGTATAAGAAGCACAGGCCAAAGCCCCAGTTGCGCTGGTTGTGGGTCAGGCGGATCAAGTGATCGGCGATCTCGGCATTCTCGGCCGAGCACTTCGCCTGGTAGCGATAGCAGGTCTCGCTGATCCCGAATGCCGCACACGCCACGCGTATGCTCGCGCCGCGCTGCTGCACGGCTTGGTGAGCCATCTCGCGCCGGCGAGATGGCTCACCACTTTTTTTTCGAGGGCCTCGTTGACGATCTCCGCCTTCAGCCGTTCTTCTGCATACATCTTCTTGAACCGAGCGTTCTCCGCTTCGAGCTCCTTGAGCCGCGCCATGAGCGACGCATCCATGCCACCAAACTTGGCCCGCCACTTGTAGAACGTCGCCGAGCTGATGCCGTGCTCCCGGCACAGCTCCGGAACCGGCTTGCCAGCCTCCGCCTGCTTGAGCGCGGCGATGATCCGGCTGTCTGAAAACCTCGATGTCTTCATCTTGTAGAACTCCCTCGATCCGAAAAAATTCTACTTCTGAGCGCCCCTATTTGCCGGGGGAATACCGGTAGCCTGAGAGCGACCCGTTGGAAGGCGGAAAACGTAGGGCACCTCAGTCATTTGACGCCCTGCTTATCTCTCCTGCACATAATCGCCAGGAGCCGCCGCCAGCGCAGGGAATGCTTTCGTCGCAGCCATGCGGGCGTCCACCAATTCTCCCGCCTTGGGCTTTAACCAAGCCATCCAGTCTTCCCACCAACTGCCCTCCCATTTCGACGCTTTCGCCTTCCACTCTTCCACGGTCTCGCCCCGCTCGACATCCGCTGCCCGAAAACGTCTCTTTGGGGGCGTAACTACGGGGTTTACGATACCTAAGATGTGCCCAGAACTCGACAGGATATAGCGCTTCGACCCAGAGACGTGGCTATTGATCCGGAAGGTCTCCTGCCAGGGCGCAATATGGTCGTCCTCTGCCCCCACCGCATAAAGAGGCTGCTTGACCTGCCCCAGATCCAGCCTCTCGCCAGCCACGAACAGAGAGTCCTTCTTTATCAGCCGGTTGTGTAGATACAACTCGCGCAGATACCAGGCATGCATCACCTCGGGCATACGGGTGATATCCATGTTCCAGTAAAGGACATCAAAAGGCTGTGGCTTTTCTCCATACAACCAGCCGTGCACCACGTAGTGCCAAATCAGACTGTTGGAGCGCAGCAGTCTGAATGCCGCTGCCATCTGCTTGCCATCCAGATAGCCGGTCCGGGCCATGCTTTCAGTCAAGTAGCGAATGCTGCTCTCATCGATGAAGACCTCGATATCGCCAGGCCTCCGGAAATCCACCAGGGTGGCAAAAAGGGTCCAATCGGCGACAGGCTGCTCTTTCTCGGGGAAACGCCGTGCCGACCATGCCATATACATGGAAAGTGCGGTTCCACCTATGCAGTAACCAACCGCGTGAACCTGTTTGGCTCCGGTGAACTTCCTTGCCGTTTCGACCAGTTCATGGATGCCTTCACTCAAATAATCATCGAATGAGACGTTGCGCATCGACGCGTCTGGGTTTTTCCAACTGGTAATGAAAACATCCAACCCCTGATCCAGTAGAAAACGCACCATGCTTTTCTTCTGGGTCAAATCCAGGACATAGAATTTATTGATCCAAGGCGTCACAATAACAACCGGCTCAGCATGGATTTTTGTCTGAGTGGCCCCGTAGTGAATCACCTCGAGAAGCTGATTGCGGAAAACCACAGCTCCTGGAGTCGTAGCAAGGTTCTCCCCCACCCTGAAATCGTCAGGGTCCGTCATCCGGATATCACCGGCGTGCATGTCATCCAGAAAGTTCCGCAAACCGCATGCGAGGCTCTCACCTCTGGACTCCACTGCCTTACGAAGCGCGACCGGATTCGTCCAAAGACTGTTGGTCGGCGCCACCGCATTCAGCCATTTCCGCCACCAAAAGGCTGCCTTTCTGCGCTCCTGGCTTCCCAGCCCGGGGGTGTCGTAAAGCATGTCCTGCATGTGGTGAGTGAAAGCAAGATACCACTCCTTAGCAAGATCCCAGGTCGGTGACTCCGTCCAGACAGGATCAGCGAAACGATTGTCATCTGGATTAGGTTTTACCGGATCCTCGCTGACCTGCCCCATCACCCTCGCGAGGGTATGCCATTGCAAGCGCCAGAGATCGGAAGAGAGCCTGACGCTCCTCTCGACAAGTTCCTGAGGATGAGCCACCCACGCCAATTGGGCATGAATGATGGGTGCCATCATTCCCAGCGGATCCCAACTACCTTCGAGCAATCGGTGATACTCCCCTAGCGCCCGGTGGAGAATTTCCGCGGGGTTTTCGGGAACGTCATAAGCATGGGAGGCGTCACTGCTCACCTCTTTTTCGTTGTCAGCACTTAATCTTTCCATGACACCTCCAAAGGAATAGGTCCTGCAACAGGTATTCGTACGCACCCAATGTGGACGTCGGTTAACAGTCAGATCACGGATACACAAGATGCAAAATACATTCTAGCAACTCATCGTTGAGAGTCACGACGAACCCTTGACCTCCATCAGCGCAGCACACCACGCTGGACAGCTATAATTAGTTACCGAAGTCACCCAAAGGGAGTCTCCAAATGTTCAAACACATCCTTGTACCTACGGATGGTTCGCCCCTCTCCGAAAGCACCGTTTCGCGGGCGGTTTCCTTTGCCAAAGATGCTGGCGCCCGAATCACCTTCTTCTACGCTCAACCAGATTTCCCGATGCCCATTTATGGGGAGGGTGCTCTGATCGACCCCACCACTCCAGAACAGTTCGCCAAAGCAGCAAGCCAGGAAGCAGCCCGCATCCTTGAACGAGCCACGGCCGCGGCGAGCGCTGAAGCCGTCGTCAGTGCCACCGACACTGTCGTCAGCGAAGTTCCCTATGAGGCAATCATAGAAGCAGCAGATCGACATGGTTGCGACCTGGTTTTCATGGCCTCTCACGGACGCAAAGGTATTGCAGGCCTGCTTCTCGGTAGCGAGACGCAGAAGGTTCTTACCCACAGCAAGACCCCGGTGCTCGTCTATCGATAGCCTGCGACAGCAGCTCTGCATTGCCTTCCGCAATCAAAACGCGCCAATTGCTCCAGCCGTGCGCAAATCCAGAAAATAGCGGACGGGCAATGCAGACCTAAGCCTGAAAGAAAAAGGCCGCCCGGTTATGGGCGGCCTTTTCTATGGCGAAGCATTTCCTCTAGGTCTGCTCTGAGTGATGGTTCAACTCCACCGCACTACGCTGAAGGAAAATGGTAGTCAGGCTCGAAGCAGCGCAAATCAGCCAGAAACCAAAAAATCCGATCGAGTATGTCGTTAGTGGTGAGTAGTAGACCGGTTCGCCAAAGAGAAAGAGTTCTTGAGGATCAATGACCATGAAGAACACCATTTCCGCCAGCGCAGCCACCATGAACGATGGCCACAGGACCTGCAAGCACTTGCGCATCACCACCTCCTCATTCCAAGAGGGTCATTGATGACTGGCTTTCGCTCTCTCCTCATCTTCCGCGATATGCCGTGAGGCAAAACGGTAGATATAAACACCCATCACCACTACGAAGCCAATCGTAAAGAGGCTGAGCAAGCCGGTATCGGTACGCAGCAATTCACTCCAAGCCATGGTGAACCTCCTTCTAGGGACGATTTAGGAATCAGATGGATCTATCCTTACTTCCGTCTCCGTCGGGAGATAAGCGGCCCCGTTCAAACGCCAAGTTCGGGACTCATCTTCTATTTGGAACAACCAGCGCCCTGTCGCTAGAGGCGACATCGCCCCCTCGAAGACACCACCATCCCCACTAAGGACCAGATGTTGGTCTGCCCCCTCTCGCGTAGGATGAGTAATGGAGACAAGCACCTTCTGGGGGATATCTTTGAGATCAGTGTCATTGATCTCAATTCTCAATACATCGGTACGGATGTTCAGCTTCGCCGACAACCCCAACTCCCTAGCATGCTCTGTCCGTCCAATGGTTTTTACTATAGCTCGCCCTTCCTTGTAGTAATCATCCACTACAAGCCCATCCCAGGTTTTGACCGCGATCACAAAAGTAATCGCCCCAGCCACGACTGCGGTCGCAGGCAATGCTATCAGAAACCAAGGCCACCCTTGCTTGTACCAAGGGAGAGGAGACTTGTCATTCAATGCTGCGTTCATTCGTCAATCCGGAAACAGAAAAGTGGATTTCTCACGGAGTCGAAGCCCAGGGTCATCGACTGCATGAATCTCAAAGTACATTTCATTTGCACCCGGCCTGCCCGATTCAGCTGGGGCACGGACCAAAAGCGTTACCGACTGGATCGCCGCGGGTCCAACCTCGACTTTCTGCGTACCTTCGATTCGCACATCCTTCAAGCCCGTCACCCCGAACTCGAATATACGACTACGCTCAGTCATGTTCATGACCTGCAGACGGTACACATTCTCGATCTCTCCATCATCCACTTCTCGCGCGAGAGATGCACGGTCTCGGATCACATCCACCCTTAACGGTTCCCGAATCGCCAGCCCCCAGACGAAAGCAAGCGACACGGCAGCAAGAATGCCGCCATAAATCAAAGTCCGGGGCCGCAGGACATGGTTGAAGATATCCTTCCGCCCCCAGTGCAGCTTCACTGCGTTCTCGGTGGAGTAGCGGATCAAACCGCGTGGATAGCTCATCTTGTCCATGACGTCATTACAGGCATCAATGCAAGCGGCGCAGCCTATGCATTCATACTGAAGACCCTGGCGTATATCAATACCGGTGGGGCAGACCTGGACGCAAATGCCGCAGTCGACACAATCCCCCTTGCCGACAGAGCTCGGCTCAACCCCCTTCCTACGCGCGCCACGAGGCTCGCCACGCTCTTCATCATAGGTAATGACCAAGGTGTCAGGATCAAACATGACTCCCTGAAAACGTGCATAGGGGCACATGTACTTGCATACCTGCTCCCGCATCACTCCGGCGAAGAGGTATGTGAAGCCACCGTAGAAGAGAATCCAGAACAATTCCCACGGCCCGAATGCAAAAGTTGAAACAGAAGCGAGCAACTCATGCAGCGGCGAGAAGTAGGAAACGAAAGTGAAGCCCGTCCAAAGGGCGACGCCTCCCCAAACCACGTACTTCAGAACCTTGATCCCAAGCTTCCGTGGATTCAAGAGCTGCTTGTCGAGTTTCATCCTCTTCGCGCGGTCACCCTCGATCTTCTCCTCTATCCACATGAAGATTTCGGTATAAACCGTCTGGGGACAGGCGTAACCACACCACAGACGGCCGGCAATCGCGGTGAAGAAGAACAGGGCGTACGCGGAAATAATCAGCAGTATCGCTAGAAAGAAAACATCCTGAGGCCAGAATACCCAGCCAAAGATGTAGAACTTACGTTCACTAAGATGAAACAGCACAGCTTGCCGATCATTCCAGGTCAGCCAAGGCAGACCGTAAAACAGTAGCTGGGTAAACCAGACCAGAGCCCAACGCCAGCGCGCAAAATTTCCGCTAACCGAGCGAGCGTAGACTTTTTGCCGGGCGGCAAACAGGGAGGAACCGGAAGATGGGGAGTCGGCACCCTGCCCTGACTTCGTATCAGGCTTTGTACTGGTCATAATCGGCTTATTAGTGGATTCTTATTATTTAAGGAAGAAAGACCCCGGGGTTACCCCCGGGGAGCCGGATGCAGCCTTACTTCTTGTTCAGGCTGAGCACATAGGCAGCAAGCAGGTGGACCTTGGCCTCGCCGAGGAATTCCTTGAAGGCAGGCATCTGATTGACCCGACCATTGGTCACCGTCTCAATGATGGTGGCCTCAGAGGAGCCATACAGCCAGGACTTGTTCGTCAGGTCCGGAGCGCCCAGAGCCTGATTGCCCTTGCCTTCGGCACCGTGGCAAGCCACGCAGTTCTGGGCAAAGAGTTCCTGCCCGCGTTGGGCACGCAGCGAATCGTTGGCTAAGCCGGAAAGCGATCGCACATAGTTAGCCACGTCCTTAACGCCCTCAGCACCGAGCGCGGGACCGAACGGCGGCATCACGCCCATGCGACCACCGAGGATGGTCGTCTTGACTACATCCGGCTCACCACCGTGCAGCCACTCATCGTCGGTCAGGTTCGGGAAACCTTTTGCGCCCTGCGCGGCGGAGCCGTGGCACTGCGCGCAATAGGTCAGGAACATGCGCTGCCCCATTGCATTAGCCTCCGGATCTGCAGCCACCGTCAGGAGGTCTTGCTCCAGATACTTATTGAAAATGGGTGCATAACGCTCGTCGGCCTTGGCGACCTCGCTTTCGTACTGACCAATCGCACTCCACTGGAAAATACCTTGGCGGTTACCAAAGCCAGGGAATACGACCAGATAGCCGATAGAGAAAATCACCGTCGCCCAAGCGAGATAGAGCCACCACTTGGGCAGAGGGTTGTTGTACTCGGCAATCGTCTCGTCCCAGACGTGGCCGTGCAGTTGTACAGGCCCCTCTTCTCGCTTGGTCATGTTCGAAGCGAGGATGAATACACAGAACAGCAAGCTCAGGGCGACTAGGCCCATCACGTACACGTTCCAGAAACTGCTAACAAAGTCAGCCATTTGTTTTCCCTTCTTGTCCTTGCCGGCCCTTCTCAGCCGGCGGATCGTCATCGGTCAGGGGCAGACGTGCGGCCTCATCGAACCCGGACTTTGCATGCTTGCTGTAAGCCCATACACAAATTCCCAGGAAGCAGAGAAAGCCCAGCACCGTAAGCAAGCTACGGAACTCGTTGATATGTTCCACCGCACATTCCCCTTCAGAGTCTTTACCTAACGTTCTTCAGCGCCAGGCCCAGGCCCTGCAGATAGGCAACCACCGCATCCAGTTCGGTCTTGCCCTCGACCGCTGCACGCGCACCCGCGATTTCCTCTTCGCTGTACTTGTGCAGACCAACTTTGTTGAGAGCATGCATCTTGGCTTCGATGTCATCCACCTTCGCCGGACGATCCAGCCAGGGATAGGCCGGCATGTTCGATTCCGGCACGACGTCGCGGGGATTACGCAGGTGGGCGCGCTGCCACTCGTCGGAGTAGCGACCACCGACACGGGCCAGATCCGGACCGGTGCGTTTGGAGCCCCACTGGAACGGATGGTCATAGATGGACTCACCCGCGACAGAGTAGTGACCGTAACGCTCCGTCTCCGCGCGGAACGGACGGACCATCTGCGAATGGCAGTTGTAGCAGCCTTCCCGGATGTAAATATCCCGCCCGACCAGACGCAAAGGCTCATACGGCTTCACATCCAACTGATTGCCCTTCTGGTCGATCGCACTGGTGGTGGACTTCTGGAAGAACAGCGGAACGATTTCCACCAAGCCGCCGACGCTGATGGTGAGCAGCGTAAGGACGATCATCAGGAAAACGCTGCGCTCAATGAGCTCGTGCTTCGTTTTTGCAGCCATCTTGAATATCTCCGGTTAGGCGTGCGCGGGGGTCAGGACGGGCGCGTCGTACGCCTTTTGGCCGGCGATGGTCTTAACCATGTTGTAGAACATGATCAGCATGCCGAAGAGGAAGAGCAGACCACCGACCAATCGGATCGTCCAGAACGGATAGCTTGCCTTCACACCTTCCACGAAGGAGTAGGTGAGGGTGCCATCGGCATTGGTGGCGCGCCACATCAGACCTTGCATCACACCAGCAATCCACATGGAGGCGATGTAGAGCACCACACCGATGGTCGCCACCCAGAAATGCGCATTGATGAGCTTGACGCTGTACATCTCGGTCTTGCCATAGAGACGCGGCAGCAGGAAGTACACCGAGCCGATCGAAATCATCGCCACCCAACCCAGCGCGCCAGAGTGCACATGGCCAACAGTCCAGTCCGTGTAGTGAGACAGCGCATTCACCGTCTTCACCGACATCATGGGGCCTTCGAAGGTCGACATGCCGTAAAACGAAAGCGCAGTGATCAGGAACTTGAGGATCGGATCAGTACGCAGTTTGTGCCAGGCGCCAGACAAAGTCATGATGCCATTGATCATGCCACCCCAGGACGGTGCCAGCAGGATCAGAGAGAAAAGCATCCCGACAGACTGGGTCCAGTCAGGCAGGGCGGTGTAATGCAGGTGGTGCGGACCAGCCCACATGTAGGTGAAGATCAGCGCCCAGAAGTGAACCACCGACAGGCGATAGGAATAGACCGGGCGCTCGGCTTGCTTCGGCACAAAGTAATACATCATGCCAAGGAAGCCTGCAGTCAGAAAGAAGCCCACCGCGTTGTGCCCGTACCACCACTGGATCATCGCATCCTGCACGCCTGCATAGGCCGAGTAGGACTTAGTCATGCTGACAGGGATTGCAGCACTATTGACGATATGCAGCAGAGCAACCGCCAGGATGAATGCGCCGTAGAACCAGTTCGCCACATAGATGTGGGAAACCTTGCGCTTTGCGATCGTTCCAAAAAAAACAACCGCATAGGACACCCAAACCACAGCGATCAGGATGTCAATCGGCCACTCCAGCTCTGCATACTCCTTACCGGACGTCAGGCCCAGCGGAAGCGTAACGACGGCAAGCAGAATAACCAGTTGCCAGCCCCAGAAGGTGAAGCTAGCCAGCCACGGGGCAAACAGCGATGTGTGGCTGGTACGCTGAACGACATAATAGGAAGTCGCAAACAGCGCACAGCCGCCGAAAGCGAAAATTACCGCATTGGTATGCAGCGGACGAAGCCGCCCATAACCCAACCACTCGAGAACGTTCAGTTCGGGCCACACGAGCTGTGCTGCGGCAATGACGCCAACCAGCATGCCCACGATGCCCCACACCACCGTCATGATGGCGAACTGGCGCACGACTTTGTAGTTATAAGTCGCTTGCGATTGCATGTGAGTCACCTCTTAGTTTAAAAACCCCTGCGTAAAGCCTTTTCGACCTCGAGGCGCAGCCCCGGCATCGTCGCGGCAAGAATACGCCGCAGCAGGCTACTCAATTTGATACAGATCAACATTGTATTGCACCGCCGCGGTGCAGAAAAGCGCGCCGGCATTGGCTTTTGAAGACATTCGGACGCAGGGTCGGGGCAAGGCGTGAACAAAAAAAAGGGTGCGCTTGTGACGCACCCCCAACCCCAACAGAGAGACTTGATACCTTGCTGACGCCCCCGCGGTGCCTAGCACTTTGGGTCCGTCGAAAACCATGTGTGCAGTATGACGTCGTGGCCGGAAAACGCTTTGACTTAGATCAAACAACTTTCCAGTCCCCTGTCTCACTGGTTTCCCCTGTCGTCTTGGGATGCACCAATTTTGGGCGAAGGGGTATTCTCGCCGCTCTGCCGGCTCGAGTCCACAGGCAACTCATCCTTGTCATCTAGAAGCAGGCGATAGGCCGGGCCTTCCAGATCGTCGAACTGGCCATGTCGCAAAGACCACCAGAACAGGATGCCAATGGCGAACACGAGCAAGACAGACAGGGGTACGAGAAGGTAAAGGCTTTCCATCGGTATCTCTTATGGTCAGGTGCGCGGCAATCGCTGTAGTCTCATCGCATTTACCACGACGAGGAGAGAGCTGCCGGCCATGCCGATGCCTGCCATCCAAGGCGTTACCAAGCCGAGCATTGCCAATGGTACTGAGGTGAAGTTGTAGGCAAAGGACCACCAGAGGTTCTGCCGGATGATGCGCAAGGTTTTCCTGGAAAGCACGATGCCCCGGCCGAGCTGCCCCAGGTTCTCGTTCAACAGCACGATGTCCGCTTGGTTCCGCGCGAGATCGGTGCCGCCCCCCATCGCAACCGAGACATGCGCCTGCGCCAGAACCGGTGCGTCGTTGACCCCATCGCCGACCATTGCAACTACCACCCCCGGCTTCTGCTGCAGGGCGGCGAGATAATCCTGTTTGCCCTGCGGCGTCAGGCCACCGTGAGCATCCTCTATACCTATGCTGCCAGCCAGCGCCTGAGTGACAGCAGGCGCATCACCGGAAAGTACCGTTACACCGGCATGCTCCGCTAGCAACTGGCGCAGCAGGCCCTCAGCCTCGATACGGGCAACGTCCGCCAGCCGGAACAATGCCAGCCATTGGTCAGCGGCCCCCAGCGCCACCACGGTTCCGCCCTTTTGCACCATCGCATCCAGTTCGGCGGGAAGGGGAAGACTTATGTAACCCGCAACAAAATCCGGTCGCCCCAACCACAACCCCCGACCTTCGATCTCACCATAGACGCCTCCGCCGGTATGCGCTTCGGAAGCGCGTACCGTGGGCAGCGCCCGCTTCTCCGCGGCCTGACGCAGGCCTTCTGCCACCGGATGCTCCGAGCCCTGTTCCAGGGCTGCGGCCCACGCCTTGAGCTCCACCTCGCCAGGGGACGCAAGAGGCAGAACCTCTTCCAGAGTCATTCGACCGTAGGTCAGGGTGCCGGTCTTGTCGAATACGAAGTGATTGGCCTTTGCCAGGGTTTCGATGGCGTGCCCCCGGGTCACCAGCACGCCCAGCCGCGCCAGGGCATCGGTGCCGACCGTCAGCGCGGTCGGCGTCGCCAGGGACAGCGCGCAGGGGCAGGCCACCACCAGTACCGAGACGAAGACCCACAGCGCCCGCTGCGGATCGATGAAGTACCAGGCCACACCCGTCACAACCGCGAGCAGCAGCAGGACGATGATGAATACCACCGCCACCCTGTCGGAGACCGCCGCAATCTTCGGCTTCTCGGTAGCCGCCCGTTCCATCAGGCGCCGTATGGCCGCCAGGCGGGTTTCCTCGCCCACCTGCTCGACCCGGAACACCAACGGGCTGGAGATGTTGATGCTCCCGCCAGTCAGCAGCGCATCGCCCTCCTTCGTCACCGGCCGGCTCTCGCCGGTCAACAATGCCTCGTTGACCGAGCCGCGCCCGTCCACCACGACGCCGTCCGCGGGAATCACTTCGCCCGGACGCACCCGCACCAGGTCGCCCGGCACCAATTGCGATACCGGCACCCGCTCCGCCGCCGCTGCCGGCCAGGCCGTGATCCGCTCGGCGAAAGCCGGCAACACCTTGCCCATTTCCTCGACGCCCCGCACTGCCTTCTGCCGCGCCAGCATCTCCAGGTAGCGGCCGCCGAGAAGGAAGAAGACGAACATGGTCACCGAGTCGAAGTAGACCTCGGGGCCGTCGGTCAATGTCGCCCAGACGCTGGCGGCGAAGGCGCTGCCCACGCCCAGGGCGACCGGCACGTCCATGCCCAGCCGGCGCAGACGGATGTCGCGTAGCGCGCGCTGGAAGAAGGGCGCCGCGGAGTAGAGCACCACTGGCAGGGTCAGCAGCAGGCTGGCCCAGCGCATCATCAGGGCGATGTCCGGCGTCATGTCGCCCTCGCCCGCCAGGTAGGCGGGAACGGCGTACATCATGACTTGCATCATGCCGAAGCCGGCGACGAAAACCCGCCACAGCATGGAGCGGCGCTCGCGGTGTGCGACCTGCTCGGAGCGCTCGGCGTCGTAGGGATAAGCGCGGTAGCCGATGGCCTGCACCGCGCCCAGGATGTCCGACAGTTTGATCTGACGCTCGTCCCAGCGCACCCGCGCCCGCCGCGTGGCGTAGTTGATCTCGATGGCGGACACACCGGGCTGCTTTGCCACATGGCGCTCGTTCAGCCACACACAGGCCGCGCAGGTGATGCCTTCGAGGATCAGCGAGGCCTCGCGCTCATGCTCGCCCACCGGCCGCACGAAGCTCTTCTGGAAATCCGGGTGATCGAACAGGCCAAGTTCCTGCAGCTCCGGCGGCATCGCCTCGCGGCGGCTCTCCGGCATGGCGTCGCGGTGGCGGTAGTAGTCGGTGAGGCCGTTGTCGACGATGGACTGCGCCACCGCCTCGCAGCCGACGCAGCACATGCGCCGCTGCCGGCCTTCGATCTTCACGTAGTGATGGGCCTCCTCCGGAATGGGGAGGCCGCAGTGATAACAATCGCGGTCGGCCGCGACGGGGGAGAGTTCGGCTGTGGTCATCGCCAGGGCTCGCAGCGAGCAAAGGCGCCCGCCCGGTCATGCGTGGGAAGGCGCTCTTGTAGCACATTTCCCCTACCCCACCAATTGCGCGAGGACAAGCCTCGCCGCAATCGCCCGGCCTACTTCGGCGCCATGCGGATGGCGCCATCCAGGCGGATCACCTCACCGTTGAGATAGGAATTCTCGAAGATGTGCCGCACCAGCGCGGCGAATTCCGCCGGCCGCCCCAGGCGCTGCGGGAAAGGCACCATGCGGCCCAGCGAGGCCTGCACCTCCTCCGGCATACCGGCCAGCATGGGCGTCTCCATGATGCCCGGCGCGATGGTCATCACCCGGATGCCGTAGCGCGACAGCTCCCGCGCCGCCGGCAGCGTGAGGCCGACGATGCCAGCCTTGGACGCCGCATAGGCCACCTGCCCGACCTGGCCATCGTAGGCCGAGACCGAGGCGGTGTTGACGATGACGCCACGCTCCCCGCCCGCATCCGGCTCGTTGCCCGACATCGCCTCCGCGGCCAGCCGCAGCATGTTGAAGCTGCCGACGAGGTTGACCGATAGCGTGCGCGCGAACGATGCCAGTCCATGCGGCCCCTCGCGCCCCAGCACCTTTTCCGCAGGCGCGATGCCGGCGCAATTCACCAGCCCATGCACCACGCCGAAATGCTGGCGTGCCTGCTCGAAGGCGCCGCGGGCGCTGGCCTCGTCGCTGACATCCACCCGGACGAAGCGCGCGCCCTGCCCCAGTTCGGCGGCCACCGCCTCGCCGCGCTCCCGGTCGATGTCCGCCAGCAGCAGTCGCGCCCCCGCCTGTGCCAGCACGCTCGCCGTTGCCGCGCCCAGGCCAGAGCCTGCACCGGTTACCACGATTACCCGGCCATCGATGTCCATTTGTCGCACTCCCGGTCGCCATCGGTTTAAAAGCACCATAGCAATGGTGACGTTAACGTCAACGTTACCGGGACAACGCGGCTGCCCTCGCTCTATCGGCAATAGGCAGAGAACCCGCCGGCAGCGTCAGGCCGCCCCGCCACCTTCCCGGTACTCCGGCCGCCCCGCCAGTCCTTCCCGCAGGTGATCCACCAGCAGCCGCACCTTGGGCGAGAGGTGGCGCTGCTGCGGGAACAAAGCCCACACCGCGGTGTGCGGCGGCTGGAAAGCAGGCAGCAGGATGCGCAGATTGCCGCGGCGGAAGTGCTCCAGCACGTAGTAATCCGGCAGCTGTGCGAGGCCGAAGCCGCGCAGGGCGGCGTCCAGCACCGCCTGGCCGCTGTTGCAGCGCCAGTTGCCCTGCACCCGGATGAACTGCTCCTTGCCCTCGACCAGGAAACTCCAGGTATCCGAACTGCCGATGAGGCAATTGTGGGCGGCCAGATCGGACGGATGCACCGGCTCTCCGCGACGTGCGAGGTAGGAGGGCGCCGCGCACAGATACATCACCCGCGGCGCGATCCGGGTCGCCACCAGGCTGGAGTCGGCCAGCCGGCCGAGGCGGATGGCGAGGTCGTAGCCCTCGTGCACGATGTCCAGCGCCCGGTTGGTCAGGTCTATCTCCACTTTCAGCTCGGGATAGCGCTCGACGAAGTCATTCACCAGCGGCACGACGAAGCGCTCGCCGTAGGTCACCGCGCAGGTCAGGCGCAGCAGGCCCTTGGGCGTGCCACCGAGGTCCTGCACCGCGCGGCGGGCCTCGTCGAAGCCGTCCTGCAGGCGGCGGCAGTGCAGCAGGAAGGTCTGGCCGGTTTCGGTCAGCGTCACCCGCCGGGTGCTGCGGTAGAACAGCCGCGTCTGCAGCCGCTCTTCCAGGCGGGCGATCTGGCGGCTGATGTGCGAGGTCGAAACCCCCAGCCGCTCGGCGGCGGTGGCGAAGCGGCCGCAGTCGGCCACGGCGACGAAGGCATCCAGGCCTTCCCAGCGATCCAGGCTCATTATTGCCAATGAACAACAATATTTTTCCGAAGCCCGGATTATCCCAGCCTCGGCGTTTTTCTAGAATGCCGGGCTAGCTTCCGGATTCCCCGGACGTCCCCGTCCTCCCGCATCCCGGACAAACTTTTGCCCCGCCGCGCTGCCATACGGCTCGGCCTCGCCCCGCTAACGAGCCTGCTCGATTCCAAGGAGAACAAGACATGATCAAATCCCGCGCCGCCGTCGCCTGGGCCGCTGGCAAGCCGCTCGAAATCACCGAAGTCGATGTTGCCCCGCCCAAGGCGGGCGAGGTGCTGGTGCGCATCGTCGCCACCGGCGTCTGCCATACCGATGCCTTCACCCTGTCCGGCGCCGATCCGGAAGGCATCTTCCCGGCCATCCTCGGCCATGAAGGCGGCGGCATCGTCGAAGCCATCGGCGAGGGCGTGACCTCGGTCGCGGTCGGCGATCACGTCATTCCGCTGTACACGCCGGAATGCGGCAAGTGCAAGTTCTGCCTGTCCGGCAAGACCAACCTCTGCCAGGCCATCCGCAGCACCCAAGGCAAGGGCTTGATGCCGGACGGCAGCAGCCGCTTCTCCAAGGACGGCCAGCCCATATACCACTACATGGGCACCTCCACCTTCTCCGAATACACCGTGCTGCCGGAAATCTCGGTGGCCAAGATCCAGAAGGAAGCGCCGCTGGACAAGGTCTGCCTGCTGGGCTGCGGCGTCACCACCGGCATCGGCGCGGTGCTGAACACCGCCAAGGTCGAAGCCGGCGCCACCGTCGCCGTGTTCGGCCTTGGCGGCATCGGCCTGTCGGCCATCATCGGCGCGGTCATGGCCAAGGCCTCGCGCATCGTCGCGGTGGATGTGAATCCGGCCAAGTTCGAGATCGCCAAGCAGTTGGGTGCCACCGACTTCGTCAACCCGAAGGATTACGACCGCCCCATCCAGGAGGTCATCGTCGACCTCACCGACGGCGGTGTGGATTACTCCTTCGAGTGCATCGGCAACACCCAGGTGATGCGCTCCGCGCTGGAGTGCTGCCACAAGGGCTGGGGCGAATCCATCATCATCGGCGTGGCCGGCGCCGGCCAAGAGATCTCCACCCGTCCGTTCCAGCTGGTCACCGGCCGGGTATGGCGCGGCTCCGCCTTCGGCGGCGTGCGTGGCCGTACCGAGTTGCCCAGCTACGTGGCCAAGGCGCAGACGGGCGAAATCCCGCTCGACACCTTCATCACCCACCGCATGGGCCTGGAGGACATCAACCACGCCTTCGACCTGATGCACGAAGGCAAGAGCATCCGCTCGGTCATCATCTACTGAGCCCGGCCATGACGCTGTCCGCTTCCCTCGAACAGGTCGCCGCCAACCGCAGCTTCGGTGGCTGGCACAAGCGCTTCCGCCACCGCTCCGCCGCCCTGGGCTGCGACATGGTGTTCGCCATTTACTTGCCGCCTCAGGCGGAGGAAGGTCCGGTGCCGGTGCTGTACTGGCTCTCCGGCCTCACCTGCAGCGACGAGAACTTCATGCAGAAGGCCGGCGCCCAGCGGGTGGCGGCGGAACTCGGCATCGCCATCGTCGCGCCGGACACCAGCCCGCGCGGCACCGACGTGCCGGGCGACCCGGACGGCAGCTGGGACTTCGGCCACGGTGCCGGCTTCTACGTCAACGCCACCCAGGCGCCGTGGAACGTCCATTACCGCATGTACGACTATGTGGTCGCCGAGCTGCCCTCGCTGGTGGAGGCCAACTTCCCGGTCACCGACGCCCGCGCCATTGCCGGCCACTCCATGGGCGGCCACGGCGCGCTGGTGTCGGCGCTGAAGAACCCGGGCCGCTACCGCTCGGTGTCCGCCTTCGCACCCATCAGCCATCCCACCGCCTGCCCCTGGGGCGAGAAGGCTTTCTCGCGCTATCTCGGCGCCGACCGGCAGAGCTGGAAAGCCTGGGATGCCTGCGAGCTGATCGCCGCCCTGCCGGAAGGCGTGGAGCGGCTGCCGCTGCTGGTGGACCAGGGCGAGGCGGACGGCTTCCTCGCCGAACAGCTGAAGCCGGCCGACCTCGAAGCCGCCTGCGCCGAAGCCGGCCATCCGCTGACGCTGCGGCTGCAGCCGGGCTACGACCACAGCTACTACTTCATCGCCAGCTTCATCGAGGACCACCTGCGGCACCACGCCGCCGCGCTGCAGGACTGAGCCCGGCCTGCGCCCAGCAAAAAGCCCCGCGGACCATGACGGCCCGCGGGGCTTTTTTCCTTCCTTCCCCGCCTGCCCGCAAACGGCAGGCGAAGCGCCTCAGGCCTTCAACAGCGCATCCAGCATGGCAGTCATCTGGTCGATCTCCGCCTCGCTCACCGTCAGCGACGGCATGAAGCGCAGCAGGTTGGGGCGCGGCGCGTTCAGCAGCAGGCCGGTGGGCGAACCTTCCAGCGCCGCCTTAACGATGGCCGGGGCGCGGTCGCTGTCCAGCACCAAGGCGCGCAGCAGGCCGAAGCCGCGCTCGCCCACCAGGCCGTGGCGTGCCACCAGTTCGCGCAGGCGGGCGGCCAGGTACTCGCCGCGGGCCAGCACTTCGTCCATGAAACCCGGCGCGATCAGCGTGCGCATCACCGCCACGCCGGCCGCGCTCATCAGCGGGTTGCCGTTGTAGGTGCCGCCCTGGTCGCCCGGCTCGAAGCAGCTCACCGCCTCGGTGGCGAGCAGTGCGGACAGCGGCACGCCGCCGCCTATGCCCTTGCCCAACGTCATGATGTCCGGCTCGATGCCGGCATGCTGGTGGGCGAACAGGCGGCCAGTGCGGCCCATGCCGGACTGCACCTCGTCCACGATCAGCAGGATGTTGTTCTCGCGGGTGAGCTTGCGCAGCGCCTGCAGGAATTCCGGCGTCGCCGGAATCACGCCGCCCTCGCCCTGCACCGGCTCCAGCATCACCGCCACCGTGTTCGGGCCGATCAGCGCCGCCACCGAGTCGATGTCGTTCAGCGCCGCCTTCGGGAAGCCCGGCACCTGCGGCGCGAACAGCGTGTCCCAGCCGGCCTTGCCGGAGGCGGACATGGTCGCCAGCGTGCGGCCGTGGAAGGAGTGGTCGAAGGTGATGATCTCGTAGGCGCCGCCGCGGTGCAGCCGGCCCCACTTGCGCGCCAGCTTGATCGCACCTTCATTGGCCTCGGCGCCGCTGTTGGCGAAGAACACGCGGTCCAGCGAGCAATGGGCGGTCAGCAGGCCGGCCAGCTCTATCATCGGGCCGTTGTAGAAGGCCGGGCTGGGGTTGATCAAGGTATTCACCTGCTTCACCACCGCGTCGCGGATCACCGCCGGCGAGTGGCCCAGGCAGTTCACCGCCCAGCCCTGCACGAAGTCGAGATAAGCCTTGCCCTGCGAATCGAACAACCAGGATCCCTCGCCTCGCTCGAACAGGATTTCGGGGCGGTTGGTGATGTACATCAGGGAGGCGGAATCGAATTCGCCGTACTTCATGCGGAGCTCCGGTATCTGGGTGAAAAGGAAAAGCGGAAAGGCTTCGTGGGCCTCGCTGGCGGCATGCCCGGCGTCGAACACACCGGGCCGATGCTACCGCGAGTGCGGGCTTGCATGTGCGCCACCCGCCGGCGAGCGGCCCGGCGGCGCATGCTCAGTGCCCGGGCAGGCTGGCGGCCACCTCGCTGCGCAGCCGCGGAATCAGCCGCAGCGCCCACAGGAAGAACAGCACCAGCACCACGCCCTCGACCAGTATGGTCGCCCGCGCGCCGATCTGGGCCGCGAGCAAGCCGGCCAGCAGGCCGCCGATGGCATCCGCGCCGTAGCGGGTGGAGCTGAAGAAGGACACCACCCGGCCGCGCAGATGATCCGGCGCCCGACTCTGCAGCAAGACGTTTACGCCGACGTTGCACAGCGAGATGCCGAAGCCGACGCCAGCCATCGCCAGCATCGCCAGCGGCACCTCCCGGTTCCAGGCGAAGGCCAGCACCGCCAGCGCGCTCAGCCCGGCGCCGCCGACGATGATGACCTTGACCAGCCCGGGCACGCTGCGCCGCACCGCCATGAACAAGGTGGCGGCGAAGGCGCCGGCGCCGGCCGCGCCCCATAGCCAGCCCAGGGTCTGGGCGTCGCCGCCGAACACGTCCTTGGCGAAGATGGGCAGCAGCACCGCGTAGCTGGAGGCGGTGAGATTCACCATCGCCAACGCGAAGATCAGCATGCGCACCGACCAGTTGGTCCAGGCGTACTCCAGCCCCTCGCGGAACACCCGGCCGACCGAGCCGCTGGCGCGAGCGGTGGGCGCCGGCCGCGTCGCCGCCACGCCGGCCATCAGCGCCAGGAAGGAGACGCCGTTGAGGGCGAAGCACACCGCTTCGGAGCTCAAGGCCAGCAGCAGGCCGGCCACCGGCGGGCCGATGAAGCGGCCCGAATTGAACAGCATGGCGTTGAGCGCCAGCGCATTGGGCAGATCCGCCTTGCTGCCGACGAAGCTGTTGATCAGCGACTGCCGCAGCGGCGTATCGAAGGCATTGAGCACGCCGAGCGCGACCGACATGGCGATGATCAGCGTCGGGCCGATGGCGTCCATCGCCGTCAGCACCGCCAGCAGCAACGCCTGCAGGCCGAGGATGCCCTGCACCGCGATCAGCAGCCGGCGCTTGTCGCGGCGGTCTATCCAGGCGCCGGCGAAGGGGCCCACCAGCAGCTGCGGCACCAGCGCGGCGAAGGTGGTGAGGCCCAGCAGCGCCGCCGAGCCGGTAAGCCGGTAGACCAGCCAGGCGAGCGCCACCTGCTGTATCCAGGAGCCGAGGATGGAGATCGCCTGGCCGAAGAAGTAGAAGCGGAAATTCGGGTGGGCGAGCGCGCGTACCGGCGCCGGCCAGGGGCGGGTACCGGCGGGGGAAGCATCGGGATGCGGGGAAGCCAAGCTGTCTCCTGCTCAAGCCGCTGCGGCCTGGGGCCGCCGGCGTTATTGGTATGGGGGCTGCCGGGGAAGCAGCGGGGACCGCGCGGTGCCGCTTCCCCGGGATCCGTCTCGTACTGCGTGCGCCGCAGGAGCCGCCGCGGCGCTTCTCGCTCAGGCCGCCAGCACGATAGGCTGGGGCGACAGGAAGCTGCGTTCGAAATACACCAGCGCATCGCCGGCCGGGCCGGTGTCTATGCGCTCGATCTCGATGAACAGCACCGAGTGGGTACCCACTTCCGCCACTTGCGACACCCGGCCTTCCAGCGTCGCCAGCGCGCCGCGCAGCACCGGCAGCCCAGCTTCCACGTCCTCGCTCCAGTGGGCGCGGTCGAAGCGCTCCTCCATCGGTACGCCGGTCATGCCGGCGAAAACCTTGGCGGTCTGCTCATGCTCGTGGCTCAGCACGTTCACCCCGACCACGCCGTTGGTCTTGAACACCGCGTTGAGCGCGCTGTCGCGGTTGATGCACACCAGCAGGGTGGGAGGATCGTCGCTGACCGAGCACACCGCGGTGGCGGTCAGGCCGCAGCGGCCAGCCGGGCCGTTGGTGACGACCACGTTAACCGCCGCCGCCAGGCGTGCCATGGCGTTGCGGAAGGCCTGCCGCCGGGAATCGATCTCGCCCATGAATTGCTCTCCGTCGGGCGGGGCTGTCGCCCGCCTATGTTGCAATGCGGTCTCCATGATACCGCTACACAGCGGTACAAGGCCGCCGTGTCACGCACCTTCGGGCGGCAGTACCATGCGGCGCCGGGTAAATAACAGTTAATCCACTTGGCGCGGTGCCGGAGCCCCAATTAACGTGGCCGCCAGCCGCCTCCCCCGATTCCCCAAATTCCTCCCTCTGCCGCCTTTCCAGCCTCCCCATCCATGAATATCCCCGCTTCGCCCAGCACTTCCCGCCGCGGCTGGCTCATCGCCGTGCTGATCCTGATCATCGTCGCCCTCGCCGTCGCCCTGATCGTGACCCGCTCCACCGGAGGCGGCGCACAGATGATGGGGCCTGGTGGCCCGGGCGGACCCGGTGGCCCCCGCAGCGGTCCGCCGATGGGCATGATGGGCATGAGCTTCCTGGTGAGCGCGACCGCCGCCGAGAAGACCGACCTCAATCTCTACTTCGACGCCCTGGGCACGGTCACCGCCTACAACACGGTGGACGTGCGTGCCCGGGTGAGCGGCCAGCTCGCCAAGGTACTGTTCGAGGAAGGCCAGGAGGTGAAGGCCGGCGAGGTGCTGGCGCAGATCGACCCGCGCCCCTACCGCGCCGCGCTGGCCCAGGCCGAGGGCACGCTGAAAGAGAACGAGGCCCAGCTGCGCAACGCCGAGCTGGACGTGGAGCGCTACCGCAGCCTTTACGCCGAGGACTCGGTGGCCAAGCAGACGCTGGACACCCAGGAGGCGCTGGTGCGCCAGCGCCAGGGCACGGTGGAGAACAGCCGCGCCCAGGTGGATGATGCCCGCCTCAACCTGGAGTTCACCGAGGTGCGCGCGCCCATCGCCGGCCGTCTCGGCCTGCGCAAGGTGGACGTCGGCAACCTGGTCACCAGCGGCGATACCGATCCGTTGGTGGTGATCACCCAGACCCGGCCGATCACCGTGGTCTTCAGCTTGCCGGAGTACCAGCTGCAGGCGGTACGCCGGCGCCTGGCCGAAGGCGGCCAGGTGGCGGTGCAGGCCTTCGACCGCAACCGCCAGAACAAGCTGGCCACCGGCCGCCTCGCCACCCTGGACAACCAGATCGACACCACCACCGGCACCTTCAAGCTGAAGGCAGTGTTCGACAACGCCGACAACGCCCTCTTCCCCAACCAGTTCGTCAACGTGCGGCTGCACGCACTGCAGCTGAAAGATGCCGTCATCGTTCCCAGCAGCGCCCTGCAGCGCGACGACAGCGGCACCTATGTGTACCTGCTGGGCGAAGGCAACAAGGTGGCCAAGCGGGCGGTGAAGGTGGGCGAGAGCCAGGGTGAGAAGGTGGAGCTGCGCGAAGGCGTGGCCGCTGGCGAGCGGGTGGTCACCGAAGGCACCGACCGCCTGCGCGACGGCATGTCGGTGCGGGTGTCCGGCGAGGCCGCTGCCAACGGCAAGCCGGGCGCCACCCATGCGCCCGGCGCCCGGGGTGCCCAGAACCCTCAAGGCGCCCCCGGCGCAGCGCCGGCAGATGCGGCCGCCAACGGCTCAGCCCCCGCCGGCCGCCGGCCGGACAGCGC